>NZ_VFVC01000089.1:0-8640 GCF_006441575.1 Mesorhizobium sp. B2-4-12 | reverse complement strand
GAAGTGGTCCGCGCAGCGGACGAAAAGCCAATTGCTTGGCTTTTCGAACGACGAACGCCGGCAGGCAGATGAGGGGCGGCGCGGCGTCTGCCAGAAGCGCGGACGCTATTCCTCGTCCTCTTCCACCCCTCCCACCGCCGGCGCCAGCAAAAGCACCGCCGCGCCGAGGATGGCGGCGATGAAGGAGCCGGCGAGAATGCCGACCTTGACGGAGTCCTGCAGGGTTACATCGCCGGCGAAGGCGAGCAGGCCGATGAACAGGCTCATGGTGAAGCCGATGCCGCAGAGCAGCGACACGCCGAGCATATGCGACCAGCCGGCATGGCCGGGCAGGTCGGCCAGGCCGAGACGGATGGCAAGTGCGGAGGAGCCGAAGACGCCGACCAGTTTGCCGACGACGAGACCGGCGGCGACGCCCAGCGTCAACGGCTCGATCAGCGCGCCAAGGCTCAGGCCGGCGAGCGAAACACCGGCATTGGCAAAGCCGAAGATCGGGACGACTATGAATGCCACGAGCTTGTGCAGGCCGTGCTCGAGCCGGTGCAGGGGCGAATGCTCGAGGTCGTGCCCGGCGGCGCGTTCAAGCGGAATGGTGAGCGCTAGGGCCACGCCGGCGAGCGTGGCGTGGACGCCCGACTTCAGCACCAGCACCCACAGGATGGCGCCAAGCACGAGATAGGGCGCCAGCGTCATCACCCGCATGCGGTTGAGCATGATGAGCGCGGCGATGACGGCGAAGGCGGCGCCGAGGTAGGCCAGCGACAGGCCGCTGGTGTAGAATATGGCGATGATGATGACGGCGCCGAGATCGTCGATGATGGCGAGCGCGGTGAGGAAGACCTTCAGCGAGGCCGGCACCCGGCTGCCGAGAAGCGACAGCACGCCGAGCGCGAAGGCGATGTCGGTGGCGGTCGGGATAGCCCAGCCGGACAAGGCCGGCCCGTTGTTGCGGTTGACGGCGACATAGACAAGGGCAGGAACCACCATGCCGCCGGCGGCCGCGATGCCGGGCAGCACGCGCCTGGGCCAGGTCGAAAGCTGGCCGTCCAGCATCTCGCGTTTGATCTCCAGCCCGACGAGCAGGAAGAACACCGCCATCAGCCCGTCATTGACCCAGTGCGAGACGCTGAGCGGGCCGAGATAGGCGTGGAGAACTGAGAAGTAGGTCTCGGCAAGCGGCGAATTGGCGACGATCAGCGCCAGGGCGGCCGCCACCATCAGAATGATGCCGCCGGCCGCCTCGCTGTCGAGAAATTCGCGGAAGACGGAAACCGGCCGTTGCTTCAAATCCTGCATGTCGCCTCCGTCATCGTTTCCCAAGCGTTTGCGCTGCCCCTCACCTGCCTGCCGGCATCTCTCCCGTATAGTGACGGGGAGAGGGCGCTGTCATCGATGGTTTCGCCAATTACCAATATCGCAAGCGATTGCCTGCGTGCCTCGGCGATCAGCGCGGCGCGCGCTTGGCGAGGATCCGCTGCAGCGTGCGGCGGTGCATGTTGAGCCGGCGCGCGGTCTCGGAGACGTTGCGCTCGCACATTTCGTAGACGCGCTGGATATGCTCCCAGCGGACACGGTCGGCCGACATGGGGTTCTCGGGGGGCGCGGCGCGCTCACCGGTGGTGCGGGTCAGCGCGGCAAAGACATCGTCGGCATCGGCCGGCTTCGACAGATAGTCGACGGCGCCGAGTTTCACCGCTGTCACCGCGGTGGCGATGTTGCCGTAGCCGGTCAGGATGATGGTACGGGAATCCTCGCGCTTCTCGCGGATGGCGGCGACGACATCAAGGCCGTTGCCGTCGCCAAGCCGCATGTCGACCACGGCATAGGCGGGCGGGTTGGCGCGCGCCTTGCCCACCGCCTCCTCGACGCTCTCGGCGGTCTCGACCACGAAGCCCCTGGTTTCCATGGCGCGGGCCAGGCGGGTCAGGAACGGCTTGTCGTCGTCGACGATTAGAAGCGAAGTGTCCTCGCCCTCAACCATTGCGCCAATATTTTCATCGCCTGTCATCGTCTTGGAAATTCCTGCTGCCTTATTTTTACGCAGATATCGTTTTGCGCCGCTATTGTCCAATTCACGCGGTATCAAACATGGTGGCCGGGGCCGATTCCGGGTTCAGGAAGACGGTTCTCGGCCATGAAATCCGCACCACCGCGCCCTCGCCCAGGCCGCTCGAATTGCGGAAATCGAGCGCGGCGCCCGAGCGTTCGAGCAGCGTCTTGGCAATGAACAGGCCAAGCCCCAGGCCACCGCCGGCCTCCGTGCCCTGGCGCGTCGACATGTAAGGCTCGCCGATGCGGTCGATGATCTCGGGCGGAAAGCCGGGCCCGTCGTCGATGATCGAAAAGGTGACGGTCGCCTCGTCCCAGCTCCAGCGCACGGTGACGCTCTTGCGGGCAAAATCGACGGCGTTCTCGACCAGATTGCCGAGGCCGTAGATGACGCCCGGATTGCGGCGCCCGACCGGCTCCGGCCCGGTGCATTCGCCGGGACGAAGCTTGATCGAGATGCCGAAGTCGCGATGCGGCGCGGTGACCTCCTCGACCAGCGAAGTCAGCGGCAAGCGGGACAGATGCGCCTCACCCTCGGACGACAGGCTGGTCAGGCGCTTGAGGATTTCGCGGCAACGCTCGCTCTGCGAGCGCAGCAGCTTCACGTCATCGCCATATTTCGGATCCTTGCCGAGCGCCTTTTCCATTTCCTTGGCGACGAGCGTGATGGTGGCGAGCGGCGTGCCGAGCTCGTGCGCCGCCGCCGCCGCCAGGCCGTCGAGCGCCGAGAGATGCTGCTCGCGCTGCAGCACCAGTTCGGTGGCGGCAAGCGCATTGGCCAGAAGCCGCGCTTCGGCGGCCACCCGGAAGGCATAGATGGCCGTGAAAGTGATCGAGGACAGCACCGCCATCCACATGCCGGCGACATAGATGAAGGGCATCACCAACGGCGCGCCTTCATACCAGGGCAACGGCAGATGGATGAACACAAGCAAGGTTGCCGCCATCATCACCAGCCCGCCGAGAATGGCGGTCAGGCGCAGGGGCAGCGACGTCGCCGAAATGACGACCGGCACGGTCATCAGCAGCGAGAACGGGTTGGTCAGGCCGCCGGTCATGTAGAGCAGGCCGGCAAGCTGCAGGCTGTCGAAGATCAGGATGCCGAAAGCGGCCAACGGGGTGAGCCGGTGCGCGGCCGGAAACCGGAAGGCCAGGAACAGGTTCATCCAGGCCGAGCAGGCGATCAGCGCGAAGCACAGGCTGACCGGCAATGGGAACTTCAAACCATAAGCGACAACGAGCACCGTCACGCTCTGGCCGACGATAGCCAGCCAGCGCAGTCGGATCAGCGTGTTGAGCCGCAGCCGCTGGCTCTGCTGGAAGTCGGGTGCGCGCAAAACGTTGATCATCGCCATGAATTACAACCGCGGAGCCGGGAACGCTAGGTCCGCTCCAGTCCGATGGGGTCGGATTGAAGCTCTACTCCTTGTTGACCATGATCTTGTCTCAAAAACCGGTTTCACTTTTTGGGATCATGCTCGTGGCTTGGCGCGGGCGGTGGCGGTGGCGAGCAGCGGATTTTCCGGCCAGACATGCTTGGGGTAGCGGCCGCGCATGTCGGCGCGCACATCGGCCCAGGAGCCGCGCCAGAAGCCGGGCAGGTCGCGGGTCGTCTGGATCGGCCGATGCGCCGGCGACAGAAGTTCGAGCGTCAGCGGCACGGTGCCGTTGGCGATGGAGGGATGGCGGTCGAGGCCGAACAGTTCCTGCACGCGAACCGCCAGCACCGGCCATTCGCCGTCATAACGGATCGGCACGTGACTGCCCGACGGGGCGTCGAAATGGGTCGGCGCCAGCGCATCGACCTTGCGCTGCAGGTCATGCGGCACGAGCGAGGTCAGGCCCGCCGGGACAACGCCGGGGTCGACGGCGGCCAGGGATGCGGCCCCCGACAGGAAGGGCAGCAGCCAGTCGTCGAGGCGTTCGAGAAGTGCTGCGTCCGACATGTCCGGCCAGGGCGAGCCGAGGCCGCGATGCAACCAGGAGAGGCGCTGGCGCAGCGTCTCGGCCTCCTTGCTCCAGCTCAGCAGCGACAGCCCGTGCTCACGCACCGCGTCAACGATGGCGTGGTCGGCCTCGGCACCGGCCGGCGCCGGCAGCATGCGCTCGGCGAGCGTGATGGCGCCGAGGCGCACCGTTTCGCGCACGCGCACGGCGCGGCGCTCGCGGTCGAAGCTCGTTTGCTTGCGCGTCTCGATCCGGTCGGCCAGCGCGGTGCGGATGTCGTCCTCGGTTATTGCCGCCGCCGCCGCGATGCGCGCATTCTGCGCCTTGCCCTGCAGATCGGCGACGACCAGAAACGGCTCGCCTGCCAAGAGGTCGGCGGCATCGAGCATGGCGCCGGAGCCATTGGCCAGCACGAAGCGGCCGCGCTCGCCGCGCGCCTTGGCGACGCGGTCCGGCCAGGCGTGGATGAGAAGGGGACCGGCGGCCACATCCCCCTCCTCGTGGGGCTCCAAGGGACGGGCGAGACCTGTGGCTCGCCCCGGTGTGTCGACCCCCGAAGCACTGTGGGGTGGAGGGATGGGTCGCGTGCCCGAACCGACCCCACCCCGTCTCTCTCGCTTCGCTGCGCTCAGCTCGGTCGCCGACCCTCCCCTCGAGGGGGAGGGTAAGGCCTGCTTCGCCAGCCTCTCGGCCAATTGCCGCGCGGCGGTGGCGCGCGGCGATCTTTCCCAGCGAAAGCGCATCAGCCGCCGTTCCAGATCGGCGCCGTCCCCGCCAAGGCCGCGTTCGGTGAGCAACACCGCCAGCATGGCCGCCTCGTCGGCATGGCCGCTCCTGGCTGCTTCGGCGACCATATGCGCCAGCCGCACGGGCAGAGCGAGCTTGCGCATGGAAGCGCCCGCTTCGGTCAAGCGCCCGGTCTCGTCGATGGCGTGGAGCGCGCGCAGCAGCATCCTTGCCTCGTTGAGCGCCGGTGCCGGTGGCGGATCGAGAAAGGCGAGCCCGGCCGGATCGGCGACACCGAAAGCGGCGCAATCGAGCAGCAGGCCGGATAGGTCCGCTTCGAGGATTTCCGGCGGCGTGAAGGCGGGAAGCGCCGCCGTCTGCTCGGCGCGCCACAACCGGATGGCGTCGCCGGCCTGCGTTCGGCCGGCGCGGCCGGCGCGCTGGTCGGCGGAAGCCTTGCTGACGCGCACGGTCTCCAGCCTTGTCAGGCCGCTTGCCGGTTCATAGCACGGCAACCGCGACAGGCCGGAATCGATGACGACGCGCACGCCGTCGATGGTGATGGAGGTCTCGGCGATCGAGGTCGCCAGCACCACCTTGCGGCGGCCTGCCAGCGCCGGCTTGATCGCCGCATCCTGCGCCTTGCCGTCGAGTTGGCCGTAGAGCGGAACGATGTCGGTGTCGGTGCCAACCCTGCCGGCCAGCCGTTCGGCGGTGCGCTCGATCTCGCGCTGGCCCGGCAGGAAAGCGAGCACGCTGCCGCTTTCTTCGGCAAGGGCCGCACGGATCGCCTTGGCCATGGCGTCCTCGACCGGGACGCCGGCCGGCCGCTCGTCGTAGCGGACATCGACAGGAAAAGCGCGACCTTCGCTCTCGATCACCGGCGCGCCCGACAGGAGTTTCGCGACGCGGGCGCCATCGAGCGTTGCCGACATGACGACCAAGCGCAGGTCGGGCCGCAGCGCACCTTGCACGTCGAGCGCCAGCGCCAGACCGAAATCGCCGTCGAGAGAGCGCTCGTGGAATTCGTCGAAAATGACAGCCGAGACGCCGGGCAGTTCGGGGTCGTCGAGGATCATGCGCGCGAGCACACCCTCGGTGACGACCAGTATCCTGGTCTTGGCCGAAGTGCGGTTCTCCATGCGCATGGCGTAGCCCACGGTGCCGCCGGGCTCCTCGCTCAGCAGCTCGGCCATGCGGCGGGCGGCGGCGCGAGCGGCGAGCCGGCGCGGCTCAAGCAGCACGATTTTGCCCGTGCCAAGCCAAGAGGCATCCAGCAGTGCCAAGGGCACCAGCGTCGTCTTGCCGGCACCGGGCGGCGCCACAAGAACCGCGCTGTTGCCCTTGCCGAGCGCTTCACTGAGCGCCGGCAGCACGGCTGTGACCGGAAGTTCCGGCAGGGGTCTTGTCGTCATCGCGTCCGCATATCAGCGGTCGCGGTCGCCATGCAATACGTACGGCCTCATAGCCTGGTCCGTGAAAACGGATTCCAACGCACGGTGCCGAGCCGCACCTCCTCGCGCACCATGGTCAGCAGACCGGAACCGCCGACCACCGCCAGACCAACCAGCGACAGCCAGTCGGGATATTCCTGGAAGAACAGCGCGCCGAGGATGACCGCCCAGACGATCTGCGAATAATGCGTCGGGGCGATCCGGTTGGCGGGCGCGTATTTGGCGGCCAGAAGCTGCATGAATTGCCCGCAGGCCGTGAAAGCGCCTGCCATCACCAGCCACACCAGCTGCCTTCCGTCGGGAAGAGTGAAGGAGGTGGTGGCGGCGCCGATACCGTTGAACAGCAGCCCATAGCCGACCAGCACGCCGAGCATGGTCGTGCGCTTCTCCTGCTGCGCCAGCGAACGCATCAGGATGACGCTGGCGGCTGCGAGAAAGGCGATGGTGAACGCCGCGAGGTGACCGAGATGCAATTCGCGGAAACCCGGCCGCACCACCAGCATGACGCCGGCAAAGCCGGCGACCACCGCCAGCCAGCGCCACGGGCCAACCTTTTCCTTGAGGATCACGGTCGAGAGAATGGTGACGAACAGCGGCGCGAGGAAAATCAGCGCATAGGTCTCGGCCAGCGGGATGGTGGTGAAGGCGTAGACGCTGAGCACACCCGATGCAATGCCGGCCCAGGCACGCGCCTGCACCGCCCATGGACGCTTTGTGCGCCAGAAGTCACGCCAGCGTTCGTCAGCAGGACGGCTGAAGAATAGGAAACAGCCGGCAAATAGCGTCGAGAAGAAGCCGATCTCGAACACCGTGAACTGACCACCCAGGCTCTTGATAACGGCATCGCTGCACGAATAGCTTGCATAGGCGATCAGGGCGAGCAGGATTCCGTTCGGCACGTTTTCATTTCCGGGAGAGAGTAGCGTGAAAATACTGGCGCTCGGTGCGCATCCCGACGACATCGAGATCTTCATGTTCGGTACGATGGCCGCCTATGCGGCGCAAGGCGCAGAACTGACTTTTGCCGTGGCCACGGATGGTGCCAGGGGCGGCATGAGCGATGCCAGGGTTCTGGCTCGTGTCCGCCGCGACGAAGCGACTGCCGCGGCCGCCTTGCTTGGCGCGACGCCGCGCTTCCTCGACTTTCCCGACGGCGAACTGGTGGCCGACGGCGCGCTCATCAGTGAGTTGAAAACACTTCTACGCGAGATCGGACCGGATCTTGTGATCACGCATGCGCCCAACGACTATCACGCCGACCATCGGTCCCTGTCCGACGGCGTGCGAATCGCGGCCTCGTTCGGCGTCCCCGTGCTGCACGCCGACACGATGGGCGGCACCGGATTCGCGCCCACACACTATGTCGATATTTCCGCCTATCGGGATATCAAGACGCAGGCGATCCGCGCCCACCGGTCGCAGGGGCCGGAGCAATATGTCTACAGAGCGCGCATTCAGAACGAATTTCGCGCCGGCCAATGCAACGGGCTCCCTGGTTCATTGGCGGAGGCCTTCCGCTTCGAGCCGACATTTCCCTTCGCCGACATACGGGCATTGTTGCCGCCGGCGCCGCCCCTGCGGCCGGTGACGCCAATCCCGGACGCCGCCAACGAGACCGGCTAAGCGGCAGCCGGAGCAACCCGGCGTTCATTTTCCAACGATTTCAAGCGCCCGTTTGGGCATGTTGCGGCGCAGCGACGAATTCGCTTGCGTTGTTTAGTAAAAATTGCATCACTAAACAAATTACTAAACATCGACAGTGCTGCCGCGCCGCCGTGTTTGGGCCCCTGAGGAGAGGGTTGAGGATTTTTGAAACCGTCATCCGGGCGCGTTTCGCAAATGGGAGGAAGGCATGAAATCGAGCTTGAAACTGGCGTTGGGACTGGCTTCGGCGATTACAGCGTCGACAGCCGTTTCGAACGTCGCGCACGCTGAAGACCTGACGCTGTGCTGGGCCGCCTGGGACCCGGCAAACGCGCTGGTCGAACTTTCCAAGGACTTTACCAAGGAAACCGGCATCGGCATGAAATTCGAATTCGTGCCATGGACGAACTATGCCGACCGCTTCCTCAACGAACTGAACTCGCACGGCAAATTGTGCGACCTGATCATCGGCGATAGCCAGTGGATCGGCGGCGCGGCCGAGAACGGCCACTATGTCAAGCTGAACGACTTCTTCGACAAGGAGAAGATCAGCATGGACGACTTCGTGCCGGCGACCGTCGTCGGCTATTCGGAATGGCCGAAGAACACGCCCAATTACTGGGCGCTGCCGGCCATGGGCGACGTCGTCGGCTGGACCTATCGCAAGGACTGGTTCTCGAAGCCCGAATTGCAGAAGGAATTCAAGGAGAAATATGGCTGGGACCTCGGCCCGCCGGCCACCTTCGACCAGCTGAAACAGATCGCTGAATTCTTCCAGAAGCGGCAGATCGACGGCAAGACGGTCTATGGCGCCTCGATC
>NZ_VFVC01000088.1:0-9118 GCF_006441575.1 Mesorhizobium sp. B2-4-12 | reverse complement strand
AAGTCGCGGCTTTGGGAGGCTTGGTTCCTCGCCCTCACAAAGTGGGGAGAGGTGGCCGCGCAGCGGACGGAGAGGGGCCGGCGCTGCCGTATGCGATTGCACTGCCCTTTGGCCCGAGAGGTTTCACGCGCAAGATGGTGCGGTCAAGGCCCCTGTTTGTCACCGCCCGCAGCCGTTGGCGCCGCCGATGTCATCGTCGACAGCGCTGCACTCATCGATCTATTGATTGATCTCGGGCTCGACGAGCTTTGCCAGGTTCCGGAGCGATTCCTGCCAGCCGAGATAGCAGGCCTCGACCGGGATGACGTCCGGAATGCCGGCCTGGGTGATGTCGATCTCGGTGCCGACCGACACTTTCTTCAAGACTATCGTCACCTGCATCTCGCCGGGCAGGTTGGGATCGTCGAACCTGTCGGTGTAGCGCAGGCGCTCGCCCGGAACGAGTTCAAGATACTCGCCGCCGAAGGAATGGCTGCCGCCGGTCGTGAAGTTGCGGAAGGCCATCTTGAACGTGCCGCCGACCTTTGCCTCGAGATGATCAACCGTGCAGGTGAAGCCGTTCGGCGGCAGCCATTTCGTCAGCGCATCGGCCTCGACGAAGGCGCGGTAGACCTTTTGCGGGCTGGTCGTCAGAACGCGGTGCAAACGTACGGTGCCGGGCATATTCTTTCCTTTCATCATTGCTGTTCGACGCCCCAAGGACGAGCAAGGCCTGGCCAGTCCGACATCGGCCCCGGATTTTTTTCCGAAGGCCCGCCTCCGTCGCTCGTTGGGCGTGTCCGGCTGGCGCACGCCTAACTTACGCCGGTTCGGGTGGATTTGGGACTGCATTTTGCGGCGTGTGGCCCATCGTCGCGAATGAGGAAGCGGATGGTCATTATGGGGAGACAGTTTATAACGGTCGGCGAGATCGCGACAATCAAGGGGAGACGATGCGTTACATACGTCCGCTTT
The DNA here is from genome assembly GCF_006441575.1 of Mesorhizobium sp. B2-4-12. Classification (NCBI taxonomy): domain Bacteria; kingdom Pseudomonadati; phylum Pseudomonadota; class Alphaproteobacteria; order Hyphomicrobiales; family Phyllobacteriaceae; genus Mesorhizobium; species Mesorhizobium sp. B2-4-12. Next base: position 8,164 of record NZ_VFVC01000088.1, on the reverse strand, counting down.
CAATCGAAGATGCCGTGGGCCAATTGGCCGGATCGGCGGGGCCGGCGGCCATTCTCGCCGGCGGCAGCGACCTTCTGGTGAGGATGAAGGGCGGCTTCATCGAACCGGAGCTCATCGTCGACATCAAGGGGATCGCCGGCCTGAGCGACATCCGCGAAACGGCCGACGGCTTCAGCATCGGCGCCGCTGTTCCCTGCGCCGTGCTCGGCGAGAGCGCGGTGCTGAAGAAGGCTTGGCCTGGTGTCGTCGAAGCGGCGAAGCTGATCGGCTCCAAGCAGGTGCAGGGCCGCTGCACCATGACCGGCAATCTGTGCAACGCCTCGCCGGCGGCCGACAGCGTGCCGGCCCTGGTCGCGGCCGGCGCGAAGGCGGTGGTCGTCGGCCCGTCGGGCAAGCGCACGATTGCCGTCGAGACCGTGCCGACCGCGCCGGGCAGGACCTCGCTCGCCAAGGGCGAGATCATCGAGGCGATCCTGCTCGGCAAGCGCGCGCCGCATTCGGGCGATGCGTATCTGCGGTTCATTCCGCGCACCGAGATGGACATCGCCGTGGTCAGCGCCGGCGTCAACCTGACGCTGGACGAAGCGGGCGTCGTGACGGCGGCCCGCGTGGCGATCGGCGCCGCCGCGCCGACCGTGTTGCTGGTGGAAGAAGGGGCCGAGGCCCTGGTCGGCCGCAAGCTCGACGAAGCGGCACTCGAGCGGCTGGCCAAGGTCTGCTCCGGCGCCTGCCGCCCCATCGACGACAAGAGGGGCACCATCGAATTCAGACGGAAGGTTGCGGGCGTGCTGGCCAGGCGGGCCGCCATGACCGCCTATGCACGTGCAGGAGGCAAATGATGGCTGGCATAGCAGTTTCAACGACCATCAATGGCGACACGATCGAATATCTGTGCCAGCCCGACGAGACGCTGCTGGACGTGCTGCGCGACCGGCTCGGCCTGACCGGCGCCAAGGAAGGCTGCGGCACCGGCGATTGCGGCGCCTGCAGCGTCATTCTCGACGACCGGCTGGTGTGCTCCTGCCTGGTGCTCGGCGCCGAAGCCGGGGGCCGGCGCATCGAGACCGTCGAGGGCATGGCGCATGGCGATCAGCTGCATCCCTTGCAGCAGAAGTTCCTGGAGCACGCGGCGCTGCAATGCGGCATCTGCACGCCGGGCTTCCTGATCGCGGCCAAGGACCTGCTCGCCAAGAACCCCGACCCGACCGAGGAGGAAATCCGCTTCGGCCTGGCCGGCAATCTCTGCCGCTGCACCGGCTATGACAAGATCGTGCGCGCCGTCCAGGACGCGGCAAGCGTGATGAAGGGAGCCTGAAGATGAATTTCGATCCGCGTTATTCGGGGCGCAGTTTCAAATCCGTCGGCACGCGCCCCGTCCGCCCCGACGGCGTCGACAAGGTGACCGGCCGCGCCCGCTATGGGGCGGACTTCAACATGGCCGGCCAGCTGGTCGGGCGCATCCTGCGCAGCCCGCACGCCCATGCGAAAATCCGCAAGATCGACACCTCCAAGGCCGAGAAGCTGAACGGCGTGAAGGCGGTGATCACCGCCGCCGACCTGCCCGATCTCACCGATGGCGATGCCGCCATGTACGACATCCTCGACAATTGCATGGCGCGCACCAAGGCGCTCTATGACGGCCATGCGGTGGCCGCGGTCGCCGCTGTCGATGCCCGCACGGCAAGGCAGGCGTTGAAGCTGATCGAGGTCGACTACGAGCCGCTGCCGCATGTCACCGACGTCGACGAGGCGATGGCACATCATGCGCCGCTGATCAACGACACGATCTTCACCGAGGGGCTGGAGGAGAAGCCGGTCAAGCCATCCAACGTCACCAAGCGCAGCCAGTTCGGCCATGGCGACGTGCATGAGGGTTTCGCGCATGCCGACTTCATCGTCGAGCGCTCGTTCAAGACCGAGCAGACGCACCAGGGCTATATCGAGCCGCATGCCTGCGTGGCGAGCGTCAGCTCCGACGGCACCGCCGACCTGTGGGTCTGCACGCAGGGGCATTTCGTCTACCGCCAGCACTGCGCGCAATTGCTGGGCATGGAAGCCTCGAAGCTGCGCGTCACCTCCTCGGAGATCGGCGGCGGCTTCGGCGGCAAGACCCATGTCTGGGCCGAGCCGGTGGCGCTGGCTTTGTCGCGCAAGGCTGGACGGCCGGTGAAGCTGGTCATGACCCGCGACGAGGTGTTCCGCGCCTCGGGGCCAACCAGCGCCACCTCGATCGACGTCAAGATCGGCGCCCGCAAGGATGGCACCATCACCGCGGCGGAAGCGACGCTGCGCTACACCAGCGGCCCCTATGCCGGCAGCTGGGCCGAGGTCGGCGCCATGACGGCGTTTGCCTGCTACAAGCTCGATAACGTCAAGACGGTGGGCTACGAAGTGCTGGTCAACCGCCCGAAGACCGCGGCCTATCGCGCGCCGTCGGCACCGATGGCCGCGTTCGCGGTGGAAAGCGCCGTCGACGAGCTGGCCAAGGAGATCGGCATCGACCCGGTCGAGTTCCGCATCAGGAACGCCGCCCAGGAAGGCACGCGCTCCTCCTACGGCCCGGTCTACGGCCCGATCGGCATCGGCCCGACGCTGGAAGCGGCCAAGGACCATGCGCACATGAAGGCGCCGCTCAAGGAGAACCAGGGGCGCGGCATGGCCTGCGGCTTCTGGTTCAATTTCGGCGGCCAGACCTGCACCGACCTGAACATCGGCATGGACGGTTCGGTGTCGCTCGCCGTCGGGACCGTCGATGTCGGTGGCTCCCGCGCCTCGCTGTCGCTGGTGGCGGCGGAAGAACTCGGCATCGACTACAGCCAGGTCAAGGCCATCGTCGCCGACACCTCCAGTCTTGGTTATAACGACATGACCGACGGCAGCCGCGGCACGTTCTCGTCCTCGATGGCGACGATCTCGGCCGCCCGCAACGCGATCAGGATCCTGCGCGAGCGGGCCGCGCAGATGTGGGACATTCCGGTCGACGACGTCGTCTGGGAAAAGGGCCACGCTCTGGCCAGGGGCGAGAAATACGGCAACCTCGCCGCGCTCTCGCTGAAGGAGATCGCCGCCCAGTCCGGCAAGACCGGCGGGCCGATCGCCGGCCATAGCGAGCTCGTCGCCGACGGCGCCGGCGTTTCCTTCGCCACCCATATCTGCGATGTCGAGGTCGACCCCGAGACCGGCGCCACCAGGGTTATCCGCTACACGGTGGTGCAGGATGCCGGCAAGGCGGTGCACCCGACCTATGTCGAGGGCCAGTACCAGGGCGGTGCCGCGCAAGGCATCGGCTGGGCGCTCAACGAGGAGTATATCTACGGCAAGGACGGGCGGCTGCAGAACGCCGGCTTCCTCGACTACCGCATCCCGGTGTGCTCCGACCTGCCGATGATCGACACCCAGATCCTGGAAATCCCCAACCCCAACCACCCCTATGGCGTGCGCGGCGTCGGTGAAACCTCGATCGTGCCGCCGCTGGCGGCGATCGCCAACGCGGTGTCGAACGCGGCCGGCGTGCGCATGACCCACATCCCGATGTCGCCGCCCCGCATCCTGGCGGCGATCGAGGCGGAACGGGAAGGCTGAGATATCCAACGCTGAGGTCAAGGTGTGTTGAGATTCAAGTCAGGACGAGTCGAGAACGACGGCTTGCGAGAACCGGAGCGGAGCGTACTTTTCGTACGTGAGCACCGGAAGCGCAGGAAGCCTTCGTTCGCAGGCCGGTCTCACTTGAATATCGGCACACCTTAAGCGATGGTCGAAGTCACCCTCTGGGGCGCGCTCGGCCAACTCGCCGGCGGCAAGAGCAAGGTCGAGGTAGAGGCCAAGGACATCAGGGAGCTGTTCAGGAAACTGGCTGAACAGTATCCCGGCTTCGAGCCGTGGATCGATCGCGGGATTGCCGTGGCGATCGACGGGGTGATCTATCGGGATACGTGGGGGAAGGAACTGCCGCCGGGAGCGGAGATATTTCTGCTGCCGAGACTGGCTGGGGGGTGAAGGGAGAAGACCGGAGCTGGCTGCTACGGTCAAAAGCGGCTGTGGCAATCATTCGGAATTCACGATTGCGCCACAGACGGCCTATTCGCCGCAAAGCCTGCGAGGACTGTCGGTCATTGACACACAGGCCTAATTTGGAACAAAATAGGAACATCCTGTTGACCGTCGGTATCGAGTGGGAAGAGCCCGAACAAGCCGGCCCCTGGTTACCAGAATTAAACATCCGGATTGTAGTTGATTCTACGATGGGTTAGTCTGTTTTTCCGGAACGTCTTTCAAAACACGAGACATCACAACGCAATGGCCACGCTCCGCGACCAAATCGGCATACTGGCACGGCAGCACGGCTTGGCTCGGGCTCCATTGTTCCGTGGCAATGATACGCATCACGAGGGTGAGCACGAGGTTTTGCTCGACGGATCGTTCGGTAGTTTCGCGGTATCGGTGGCCGACGACATCGATCCTGTCGATGCCTCGTCTTGGGTATGGTCATCAAATATTCCACACCACGTCTTGATGACCGGCGACCGAGTGAGAGTTCTGCGTTGGGACCGGCCGGACGAGACGAGTGAATTCGATATAAGCCGCGTGCTGAGTAATCCAATCGATTTCTATGAACATCTGCGATCCGACAGGACAACAGATCGTCGCACGATTGTAGAGCATTCGCTGTCTTTGTTCCAAAGAGTACGGAATCTGGTTCATCATGCGGATCTGCCTGACGAGAAATCGATAGCCGCCTATCTGGCACTCCTAGGAGTATTTGCTGGTGGCCAACAGCCTACAAAGAGAAATCTTGCTGCCGTTGACAACGGATTTCAAGTGCCGGACGGCTCTAAGGAAGTCGTCTCGCTTCTTCCGCAAGGCGAGGTAGAGGCCATCTACAATGAATACCAATCACTTCGGTTGGGCAACAGGTCAATTGCAACAGATGTGTCTCTCGCCATTCGGCACGCTTCTGGTGCCATTTTTCAAGAAGCACATCACGTTCTCATTCAGGGACCGCCCCCTGATCTCTTCAACTATGTCGCACCGGCGACCGCGCGCAAGCCGGATCGCGGGGGAGTTCATTTTACGCCGCCGTTCCTAGCTCGGGCCCTATCAGAGCAAGTTTTACAGGCCTTGGGAGACCTTAAGAATCGTAATCGCCTCGTCATCGCTGATATCGCGTGCGGATCGGCCGCGTTCTTGGTGGAAGCGCTTCGTGCATTGGAACGTCTAGATTATCGGGGTCACATAACTCTGGTTGGAAGAGATATGTCGCCAGTTGCAATCGATATGGCGCGTTTTGTGCTCGGTGTGGCTGGCCAGGAATGGCCGGGTAAAGGTCGAATTAAGCTTGATCTTGAAATAGCTGACTCTCTTCGAGACGTACCGAATTTTGAGGCAGACGCAGTGGTCATGAATCCGCCATTTACCAGGTGGCAGGAGTTGGATGCCAATCAAAGGGAGCTCCTGTCCACTGTTGTAGGGAAGAGCGCGGGTGGTCGGCCAGATCTCAGTACGGCATTTGTTGAACGCGCGCTGGATATTTTGAAGCCAGGCGGCGCGATTGCGACTTTGCTACCCGCCAATGCACTTGACGCAAAATCTGCCTCAACATGGAGGAACAAACTTTTAGATCGCAAGCACGTCTTCCTGTCTGCTTTATTCGATGATCACAGTATCTTTTCGCACGCCCGGGTCCGTGTTGGTGCCTTAGTCTTGAGTAGCAATTCCGTTAAAAGTACCATCCGCATTCATGCAGGGTCGGACGCTGAGAACGCGGGAGATGCGCTAAGGGCGTTGAGATTGAAGCGCTGGAATTCGGACGAGAACGAAGGATTTTCACTCAGCCTGATACCTGCGGCGAAAACGTCGGGCGCGACTAGAATTACTGCACCAGACTGGAGCGAAAGTCTCGGCCGACGGCGCCCGCTAACAAAGCATGTTCAACAATCCTTCGCGACAACCGTGAAGGATGTATTCGATGTAAGGCAAGGTATCCGGACTGGAGAGAACACAGCATTCGTACTGGACCGCACGCAGTGGCTAGACTTACCTGAATCAGAGAAGACTTTTTTTCGCCCTGCGATTTCCTCGAAGGGCATCATGGACGGTCGCGTAACTCAACTGTTCTACGTGTTTTATCCCTATGGTCGTGAGCACTCCATAGGTGCTGAGCCTGAACTGCTTCGCCAATTGCCGCGGTTTAGCGCGAGATACCTGGAGCCATTTCGGCGAAAATTGTCTGGGCGGCGAGCGAAGGCCGATAAGTGGTGGGAACTAAGCGAACGCCGTTCCGGAATGGAGAATAGCCCACCTGCTTTTGTCTCAAAATACTGGGCAAAACCCGGAGGCTTTGTTCACCATGCTCCAACTCAAGCGGTGGTACTTCAGGGATTTGGATGGGTCCTTCGCAAGAATACGGTTTCGCATCTGCAGCCGTCAGAGCGAATTCATGTCGAACTCGCCTACTTGTCATTGCTCAACTCCGAGGCCTTTTTCAATCTCGTCGCCGAACACGCGCCGCCCACCGGTGGTGGGCAGTTCGACATGAGCCCTCGCTACGTTCTAGACGTTCCGCTGATCGACCTCTTCAACACGGGTGATTACTTCGCCCGTGAGATCGATATCCTGGCGAAGTATGCTTACTCTTATTACGAACAGAGCAACCGTGGACCCGACGTCGAAGCGCGCATAGTAGAGGCTGCGGCATCAAAGGTGTTGGGCTTAAGGTCCGGATCGCCGACAGTTAGGCCGGTGCAAAATGAAGCCGACAGTTCCCTTCCTGATTGGCTAAGGCCCTTCGTTGAGACGGGTTACAACGGCACGGATCGCGCCTACAGGGTGCGGGTACTGGCCAAGTTGCAGGAACTTGCACGTTCTGGCGAGTATTCTGAAATAGATGCCGCTCTCAATCAAGCGCCTATTTCCCAACTTGCGGAGACGTCTCTGATGACGCTCTTACGCGGAAGCTACCGTTTCAAGACTAAGTTGAAGGATTGGGATGGTTTCCGGGACCGCGTCGCCTCCGAACTTGGGAAGCGAGGGGCTGCAGTGAACCGACTGCTGATCGGATTGTACGAATGACGTTTCAGCATTGCGATCGCGTTGCTGCCGATCCGAGTTATGTGGGAATTGCCATAAGGGCGACGCCGCTGGGCGAGAGAAGTATGCATGTTGGACTTCTCTATCGGCACTCCAATGGCGACGTTAAGTTCACCCATTTAGCTTGGCACAATGACCTGCGTGATGAAACTCTTCCGCACGGTGACAATTATTTATGGGCAGAATGCGCATGTCTAACGCAAGACGACTCTTTGAGCGACTTCGTTGCCAATTTCATTGAAATGTGTGCGCAGTCCAAGGAAATTCCTTACGGGCCAAACCCTCCACCAACCGCCTTTGATTTAAATGGACGCTATTCTCCGCAGAATGATCGTCAGGGTCTAACCTGCGCGACGTTCATATCGTCGGTGCTTCTTGCGGCAGGATTTCCCGTGGTACGGCTTGGAACGTGGGAGAGCAGACCAGACGATTCTCTCTGGTGGTCATCAATGATGAAATATATCGAGAAGTCTGCTCCTGAACGCGCGGCGGAATTAGACGATGTGGCCATCGAGTTCCGACTGAGGCCGGACGAAGTTGCGGTAGCGGCGACCAGTATCGACCCGCCGCTTTCGTATCAGGAGGCGCTGGCTCGTTCAGTGCCGCTGCAAGAGCTTCTATTTCCGGCAGTCGTGGCCGTAACCGATTCACCTGTCGGTGTCGCGTTACCAGCCGATTCGATTGGCGAGCGATAACTGATCAGTCATTTTGCAGAGCTGAAGTACACACTAAATCTCCGCCATTGGCCTCTCGCCGAACACCGCCCTCGTTTTGTCCGGCACACTGTCGCTCACGCTCCTCCCAAGACCCCGTTTATCTCACGTTAGAATAGCGACCATCAGGCCAAGGTCCTTCCCATGACCGCCAGCCTTCGCTGGCTGGAGACTCGGTGAAGTCGTCTGTGCGCAGGCCGTGGGGAGGGCCGACCTGCTGGGCGAGCCGATCAATCCCAGCCTGACGGTGTTTGGCGCGCAGTCTGCTCAGTTTTCGCAGCGCTGTCGCAATCTTTGAGAGCCCGGCCGACCGCCCTTCGCTGTTGGCGACTAGAGCCCCCCGCCGTCCGCGCCCGCTCATACAC
>NZ_VFVC01000087.1:0-9644 GCF_006441575.1 Mesorhizobium sp. B2-4-12 | reverse complement strand
GGTCCTCCCGGCGGACAAGAAAACCGTTACCCATGCAATCGGTCCATCCTGTTACCTATCTATCCGGTTCGGACACCTGTCGGTCGAACGTGGGCAGATCGTGGCCATCATCGGGCCGAGCGGCTCCGGCAAGAGCACGCTGCTGCGCTCCATCAACCATCTCGAGACCTTGAACGGCGGTGAAGTCCGGCTCGACGGCGTTCAGGTCAACCAGAAGCTGCAAGGCCAGGCCTTTGAGCGGCACATCAACAAGGTGCGCCAGCAGATGGGCATGGTGTTTCAGCACTTCAATCTGTTTTCACATCTGACCGTGATCGAGAACATCACGATGGGACCGGTGATCCTGAAAGGCATGGCGAAAGCCGAAGCCCGGGCGCTGGCGGTTGGCCTGTTGTCCAAGGTCGGTCTCGCCGACAAGATCGACGCCTATCCGTCGCGGCTTTCGGGCGGACAGAAGCAGCGCGTTGCGATCGCCCGCGCGCTGGCCATGCAGCCAAAGGTGATGCTGTTCGACGAAGCGACCTCCGCGCTCGACCCCGAACTCGTCGACGAGGTCAACGCGGTGATGAAACAGCTTGCCGCCGAACACATGACCATGCTCATCGTAACGCATGAAATGCGCTTTGCCGGTGAAGTCGCCGACAGGGTGCTGTTCATGGACGGCGGCGTGGTGGTCGAGGAAGGCCCGCCGATCGAGATCTTCCGTTCGCCGCAGAAAGAACGCACGCGCAGCTTCCTCAAAAAATATCTTTCCGCCTGAGCACGCCGATGACCAGACTACCCACGGAATTTCCCGATTTCGGACTGACGGAGGAGCAGCGTCGCCACGCGGTGCGCGGCCATTACTACGAGTGGCCCGGGATGGACGGCGATCCCGGCGAAATCTGGTGCTACAGCGACCGCTTTTCCTATCGCGCCGGCGAGACAGTGACGCTGCATGTCAGTTCGACCGCACCGTCCTTCAACATGACGATCGTCCGCGACGGCGGCAGCGAGATGACGGCGTTCGAGAAATCGGGCATCGCGGCGCGCTGGCAGGAAAGTCCGGATCAATGCTCGGCGGAGGGTTGTGCTTGGGAAGCCTCGTTCGAATTGCGCGTGGGAAATGACTGGCCGTCCGGTGCCTATCGGGTGACGCTCACCGCCGACGGACGCGGTGGCAAGCCGATCCTTTGCCACCATCTGTTCATCGTCAGCCCACAGCCGGGCAAAAAACCCGGCCGCGTGCTGCAGGTGGCGGCGACGGGCACCTGGCTTGCCTACAACACCTGGGGCGGCTCGAACCACTATCAGGGCATCACCGGGCCGGATCGCAACCAGTACTCGCCAATCGTCTCGACGCAGCGCCCCTGGTGCCGTGGCTTCGTCGTGCTGCCGCAGGATGCGCCGCGCGTGCCGCTGGAGATCGCCGTGCCGCCAAAAACGGTGCCGCGCTATCCGCATATGGAATGGGCGCTCGCCACTGGCCATTCGAAGAAATACGCCTCGTCGGGCTGGGCCAGCTACGACAGCCATTTCTTTCGCTTCGCCGAACGCGCCGGCTACGGCGTCGATCTCGCCAGTCAGCACGATCTGCATTTCTCGCCCGAGATTCTCGACGGTTACGACTGCGCCGTCTTCGTCGGCCATGATGAATACTGGACCTGGGAAATGCGCGACGCCGTCGATCACTATGTCGAGCGCGGCGGTCATGCGGCGCGCTTCGCCGGCAATTTCATGTGGCAGACCCGCCTTGAGGAGGAGGGCCGCCGGCAGGTCTGCTACAAGTACCGCGCCCGCGCCGAGGACCCGGCCTATCGCGGTGGCGACGTGACCCGCGCCACCAATTCCTGGGAGGCGCCGGAGACAGGCAGGCCGGGTTCGGCAACCTTCGGGCTCAATGCGACACGCGGGCTTTACGCCGGGTGGGGCGGCTGCGCGCCGCGCGGCGTGCGCGGCTTTCCGGTCTATCGGCCTGAGCACTGGGCCTTTGCCGGCACCGGCATCTATTATGGCGACCTGTTGGGCGCCGACAGCCACGTCTATGGCTATGAGGTCGACGGGCTGGATTTCGAGATACGCGGCGGCCTGCCCTACCCCACGGCGACCAGCGGCGCGCCTGATGGATTGCAGGTTCTTGCCGTCGGCATGGCATCCCAGGTCGAGGAAAGCGCCGACATTCCGATCGAGGACCAGTTCCTCACCGACGAGGATGGCCGCTTCAGCGCCGAAACGCTCTTCGGCGACAGGAGCGACGCCAACCTTGAAAAAGTCAAACGCAGCAACGGCATGATCGTCAACTTCCCACGTGGCAAGGGCGAGGTGTTCCACGCCGGAAGCTGCGAATGGGTCGCCGGTCTGCTAAGACAAGACCCGATGGTCGAACGCGTCACCCAAAATGTCCTCGATCGCTATCTCGGAAAGTCCTGACATGTCGAAAGTCCAGCCTGCCGTTCAAGACGCCGACGCCCGGCGCCAATCGCATCTGTTCTACCTCTCCAGCCTGCGCCGGCCGCTGATCGACCGCGCCGAAGGCATCTACATGTGGACGCAGGATGGCCGCCGCTTCATTGATGGATCAAGCGGCCCGATGGTCGCCAATATCGGCCATTCCAACCGCAATGTGCTTGACGCCATGAAGCGGCAGATGGATCGCGCCACCTTCGCCTACCGCCTGCATTTCGAGAACGAACCGGCGGAAGAGTTGGCGCGTGAACTCGCGGGAAAACTGCCGGAAGGCATGGACCGCATCTTCTTCGTCTCCGGCGGCTCGGAAGCGACGGAATCCTGCATCAAGCTGGCGCGGCAGTGGGCGGTCGCCACAGGCCAGGCCACGCGCTGGAAGGTGATCACCCGCTTTCCTTCCTATCATGGCGGCACGCTGGGTTCGCTCTCGATCACCGGCGACGATGCGCTGGCCGAAACGTTCACGCCGATGATGCGGGTGATGCCGACAGTGCCGGCGCCAACCGCCTGGCGTGATCGCGACAATCTGTCGATGGAGCAGCGCGGCATCCGCTATGCCGACATGCTGGAAGAGAAGATCCTGGCCGAAGGCGCGGACAGCGTGGTCGCCTTCATCATGGAACCGATCGGGGGTGCGGCAACGGCAGCACTCGTGGCGCCGGACAGCTATTATGCGCGCATCCGCGAGATCTGCGACCGCTACGGCATATTGCTGATTCACGACGAAGTCATGAGCGGCGCCGGCCGCACCGGCAAATTTCTCGGCAGCGACCACTGGAACTGCAAGCCCGACATTGTCGCGCTGTCGAAGGGGCTGGGCTCGGGTTATGCGCCGCTCGGCGCGCTGGCAGCGCCGATGCGGCTGGTGCAGCCGCTGCTCGCCTCCGGCGGCTTCCAGCACGGCCATACCTATGCCGGCAATCCGCTCGCCTGCGCCGCTGGGCTCGCCGTGCTCGGCGAAATGGACCGGCTCGACCTGATCGCCAACGCGGCTGCCATGGGCGATGTGCTGATGGACGGATTGAAGGGATTGGCCAAGCGCTTCCCTTTCATCGCCGACGTGCGCGGCAAGGGCCTGCTCACCGGCGCCGAAATGGTTGCCGATCCCGATACGCTGAAGCCGATCGACCAGAGCAAGAAAGCGACGCAGCGTCTGCTCGATCTTGCCTATGAGCGTGGGCTGATCATCTATGGCCGCAGGGTCAAAGGCGGCATCGACGGCGACAATTTCATGGTCGCGCCGCCGATGATCGTCACCGGCGAACAGGTCAGCGAGATCATTTCCATCATCGGCGACTCGCTGGAGGTTCTGGCCTCGGAGCTCGACCTGCCCGTCGAAGGCCGGGGCTAAAGGAATGGCGCCGCGAAAAATCATCATCACTTGCGCCGTCACCGGCTCGGTGCATACGCCGTCAATGTCGCCCTATCTGCCGGTGACGCCGGACCAGATCGCGGCTGATGCGATCGCGGCCGCCGAAGCCGGCGCCTCGATCCTGCATCTGCACGCCCGTGACCCCGGGGATGGCCGGCCGACCGCCGATCCGGACATCTTTATGCAGTTCCTGCCGCGCATCAAGCAGGCGACGTCGGCGGTGATCAACATCACCACCGGCGGCTCGTCGCTGATGACGCTCGACCAGCGGCTGGCGGCGCCACTGAGGGCAGAGCCGGAAATGTGCTCGCTCAACATGGGCTCGATGAATTTCGCGCTGTTCCCGATGCTCGACAAGCCACGGGAATGGCAGCACGAATGGGAGCCTAAGCTGCTGGAAGCCACCCGCGACACCATCTTCAAGAACACCTTCGCCGACATGGAAGGTGTGATCGACAGACTGGGCAAGGGCTGCGGCACGCGCTTCGAATTCGAATGCTACGATGTCGGCCACCTCTATTCGCTGGCGCATTTCCGCGACCGCGGGCTGGTGTCGGGGCCGCTGTTCATCCAGTTCGTGCTGGGCATACTGGGGGGCATTGGCGCCGATCCGGACAATCTCATCCACATGAAGCGGATCGCCGACAAATTGTTCGGCGACAGCTACCAGTTCTCCGTACTGGCGGCCGGCCGCAACCAGATGCCGCTGATCTCGATCGCTGCGGCGATGGGCGGCAATGTCCGTGTCGGGCTGGAAGACAGTCTCTACGATGGCCGTCAGCTGGCGAAATCCAATGCCGATCAGGTGCGCCGTATCCGTGGCATTCTCGACGGACTGTCGCTGGAAGTTGCCACGCCGGCCGAAGCGCGCGAGATGCTGGCGCTCAAGGGCGGCGACCGGGTGGCGTTCTGATGTTGGCGCCAGGCACCCCCCTCTGGCCTACCGGCCATCTCCCCCTCAAGGGGGGAGATTGGCAGTGTCGCCGATGGCGCCTTTCTTGCAACATCGGGGATTGGCGAAGGCGCAGGCGACATCTGATCTCCCCCCTTGAGGGGGAGATGTCCGGCAGGACAGAGGGGGGTGCCTGGCGCCAACATCAGAACGCCACCCGGTCGCCGCCCTTGAGCGCCAGCATCTCGCGCGCTTCGGCCGGCGTGGCAACTTCCAGCGACAGTCCGTCGAGAATGCCACGGATACGGCGCACCTGATCGGCATTGGATTTCGCCAGCTGACGGCCATCGTAGAGACTGTCTTCCAGCCCGACACGGACATTGCCGCCCATCGCCGCAGCGATCGAGATCAGCGGCATCTGGTTGCGGCCGGCCGCCAGTACGGAGAACTGGTAGCTGTCGCCGAACAATTTGTCGGCGATCCGCTTCATGTGGATGAGATTGTCCGGATCGGCGCCAATGCCCCCCAGTATGCCCAGCACGAACTGGATGAACAGCGGCCCCGACACCAGCCCGCGGTCGCGGAAATGCGCCAGCGAATAGAGGTGGCCGACATCGTAGCATTCGAATTCGAAGCGCGTGCCGCAGCCCTTGCCCAGTCTGTCGATCACACCTTCCATGTCGGCGAAGGTGTTCTTGAAGATGGTGTCGCGGGTGGCTTCCAGCAGCTTAGGCTCCCATTCGTGCTGCCATTCCCGTGGCTTGTCGAGCATCGGGAACAGCGCGAAATTCATCGAGCCCATGTTGAGCGAGCACATTTCCGGCTCTGCCCTCAGTGGCGCCGCCAGCCGCTGGTCGAGCGTCATCAGCGACGAGCCGCCGGTGGTGATGTTGATCACCGCCGACGTCGCCTGCTTGATGCGCGGCAGGAACTGCATAAAGATGTCCGGATCGGCGGTCGGCCGGCCATCCCCGGGGTCACGGGCGTGCAGATGCAGGATCGAGGCGCCGGCTTCGGCGGCCGCGATCGCATCAGCCGCGATCTGGTCCGGCGTCACCGGCAGATAGGGCGACATTGACGGCGTATGCACCGAGCCGGTGACGGCGCAAGTGATGATGATTTTTCGCGGCGCCATTCCTTTAGCCCCGGCCTTCGACGGGCAGGTCGAGCTCCGAGGCCAGAACCTCCAGCGAGTCGCCGATGATGGAAATGATCTCGCTGACCTGTTCGCCGGTGACGATCATCGGCGGCGCGACCATGAAATTGTCGCCGTCGATGCCGCCTTTGACCCTGCGGCCATAGATGATCAGCCCACGCTCATAGGCAAGATCGAGCAGACGCTGCGTCGCTTTCTTGCTCTGGTCGATCGGCTTCAGCGTATCGGGATCGGCAACCATTTCGGCGCCGGTGAGCAGGCCCTTGCCGCGCACGTCGGCGATGAAAGGGAAGCGCTTGGCCAATCCCTTCAATCCGTCCATCAGCACATCGCCCATGGCAGCCGCGTTGGCGATCAGGTCGAGCCGGTCCATTTCGCCGAGCACGGCGAGCCCAGCGGCGCAGGCGAGCGGATTGCCGGCATAGGTATGGCCGTGCTGGAAGCCGCCGGAGGCGAGCAGCGGCTGCACCAGCCGCATCGGCGCTGCCAGCGCGCCGAGCGGCGCATAACCCGAGCCCAGCCCCTTCGACAGCGCGACAATGTCGGGCTTGCAGTTCCAGTGGTCGCTGCCGAGAAATTTGCCGGTGCGGCCGGCGCCGCTCATGACTTCGTCGTGAATCAGCAATATGCCGTAGCGGTCGCAGATCTCGCGGATGCGCGCATAATAGCTGTCCGGCGCCACGAGTGCTGCCGTTGCCGCACCCCCGATCGGTTCCATGATGAAGGCGACCACGCTGTCCGCGCCTTCGGCCAGGATCTTCTCTTCCAGCATGTCGGCATAGCGGATGCCGCGCTGCTCCATCGACAGATTGTCGCGATCACGCCAGGCGGTTGGCGCCGGCACTGTCGGCATCACCCGCATCATCGGCGTGAACGTTTCGGCCAGCGCATCGTCGCCGGTGATCGAGAGCGAACCCAGCGTGCCGCCATGATAGGAAGGAAAGCGGGTGATCACCTTCCAGCGCGTGGCCTGGCCTGTGGCGACCGCCCACTGCCGCGCCAGCTTGATGCAGGATTCCGTCGCTTCCGAGCCGCCGGAGACGAAGAAGATGCGGTCCATGCCTTCCGGCAGTTTTCCCGCGAGTTCACGCGCCAACTCTTCCGCCGGTTCGTTCTCGAAATGCAGGCGGTAGGCGAAGGTGGCGCGATCCATCTGCCGCTTCATGGCGTCAAGCACATTGCGGTTGGAATGGCCGATATTGGCGACCATCGGGCCGCTTGATCCATCAATGAAGCGGCGGCCATCCTGCGTCCACATGTAGATGCCTTCGGCGCGGTCGATCAGCGGCCGGCGCAGGCTGGAGAGGTAGAACAGATGCGATTGGCGCCGGGCGTCGGCGTCTTGAACGGCAGGCTGGACTTTCGACATGTCAGGACTTTCCGAGATAGCGATCGAGGACATTTTGGGTGACGCGTTCGACCATCGGGTCTTGTCTTAGCAGACCGGCGACCCATTCGCAGCTTCCGGCGTGGAACACCTCGCCCTTGCCACGTGGGAAGTTGACGATCATGCCGTTGCTGCGTTTGACTTTTTCAAGGTTGGCGTCGCTCCTGTCGCCGAAGAGCGTTTCGGCGCTGAAGCGGCCATCCTCGTCGGTGAGGAACTGGTCCTCGATCGGAATGTCGGCGCTTTCCTCGACCTGGGATGCCATGCCGACGGCAAGAACCTGCAATCCATCAGGCGCGCCGCTGGTCGCCGTGGGGTAGGGCAGGCCGCCGCGTATCTCGAAATCCAGCCCGTCGACCTCATAGCCATAGACGTGGCTGTCGGCGCCCAACAGGTCGCCATAATAGATGCCGGTGCCGGCAAAGGCCCAGTGCTCAGGCCGATAGACCGGAAAGCCGCGCACGCCGCGCGGCGCGCAGCCGCCCCACCCGGCGTAAAGCCCGCGTGTCGCATTGAGCCCGAAGGTTGCCGAACCCGGCCTGCCTGTCTCCGGCGCCTCCCAGGAATTGGTGGCGCGGGTCACGTCGCCACCGCGATAGGCCGGGTCCTCGGCGCGGGCGCGGTACTTGTAGCAGACCTGCCGGCGGCCCTCCTCCTCAAGGCGGGTCTGCCACATGAAATTGCCGGCGAAGCGCGCCGCATGACCGCCGCGCTCGACATAGTGATCGACGGCGTCGCGCATTTCCCAGGTCCAGTATTCATCATGGCCGACGAAGACGGCGCAGTCGTAACCGTCGAGAATCTCGGGCGAGAAATGCAGATCGTGCTGACTGGCGAGATCGACGCCGTAGCCGGCGCGTTCGGCGAAGCGAAAGAAATGGCTGTCGTAGCTGGCCCAGCCCGACGAGGCGTATTTCTTCGAATGGCCAGTGGCGAGCGCCCATTCCATATGCGGATAGCGCGGCACCGTTTTTGGCGGCACGGCGATCTCCAGCGGCACGCGCGGCGCATCCTGCGGCAGCACGACGAAGCCACGGCACCAGGGGCGCTGCGTCGAGACGATTGGCGAGTACTGGTTGCGATCCGGCCCGGTGATGCCCTGATAGTGGTTCGAGCCGCCCCAGGTGTTGTAGGCAAGCCAGGTGCCCGTCGCCGCCACCTGCAGCACGCGGCCGGGTTTTTTGCCCGGCTGTGGGCTGACGATGAACAGATGGTGGCAAAGGATCGGCTTGCCACCGCGTCCGTCGGCGGTGAGCGTCACCCGATAGGCACCGGACGGCCAGTCATTTCCCACGCGCAATTCGAACGAGGCTTCCCAAGCACAACCCTCCGCCGAGCATTGATCCGGACTTTCCTGCCAGCGCGCCGCGATGCCCGATTTCTCGAACGCCGTCATCTCGCTGCCGCCGTCGCGGACGATCGTCATGTTGAAGGACGGTGCGGTCGAACTGACATGCAGCGTCACTGTCTCGCCGGCGCGATAGGAAAAGCGGTCGCTGTAGCACCAGATTTCGCCGGGATCGCCGTCCATCCCGGGCCACTCGTAGTAATGGCCGCGCACCGCGTGGCGACGCTGCTCCTCCGTCAGTCCGAAATCGGGAAATTCCGTGGGTAGTCTGGTCATCGGCGTGCTCAGGCGGAAAGATATTTTTTGAGGAAGCTGCGCGTGCGTTCTTTCTGCGGCGAACGGAAGATCTCGATCGGCGGGCCTTCCTCGACCACCACGCCGCCGTCCATGAACAGCACCCTGTCGGCGACTTCACCGGCAAAGCGCATTTCATGCGTTACGATGAGCATGGTCATGTGTTCGGCGGCAAGCTGTTTCATCACCGCGTTGACCTCGTCGACGAGTTCGGGGTCGAGCGCGGAGGTCGCTTCGTCGAACAGCATCACCTTTGGCTGCATGGCCAGCGCGCGGGCGATCGCAACGCGCTGCTTCTGTCCGCCCGAAAGCCGCGACGGATAGGCGTCGATCTTGTCGGCGAGACCGACCTTGGACAACAGGCCAACCGCCAGCGCCCGGGCTTCGGCTTTCGCCATGCCTTTCAGGATCACCGGTCCCATCGTGATGTTCTCGATCACGGTCAGATGTGAAAACAGATTGAAGTGCTGAAACACCATGCCCATCTGCTGGCGCACCTTGTTGATGTGCCGCTCAAAGGCCTGGCCTTGCAGCTTCTGGTTGACCTGAACGCCGTCGAGCCGGACTTCACCGCCGTTCAAGGTCTCGAGATGGTTGATGGAGCGCAGCAGCGTGCTCTTGCCGGAGCCGCTCGGCCCGATGATGGCCACGATCTGCCCACGTTCGACCGACAGGTGTCCGAACCGGATAGATAGGTAACAGGATGGACCGATTGCATGGGTAACGGTTTTCTTGTCCGCCGGGAGGACC
>NZ_VFVC01000086.1:0-9794 GCF_006441575.1 Mesorhizobium sp. B2-4-12 | reverse complement strand
GCGCCGATCTTGACCAGCGCCTCGTCGGCGGCCCGCGCCATGGCGGCGCCGCCAAAGGCGCGCACCATGCGCGCGCCGGCGACCAGCGCCACGATCTCGTCACGCGTGAACATCAGCGGCGGAAGGTCGAACCCCTCCCTCATCATGTAGCCAACGCCAGCCTCGCCGTCGATCGGCACCCCGGTCGACTGCAGGTCGGCAATGTCGCGGTAGATCGTTCGCTCGGAAACCTCGAGCCACGTGCCGAGCTTCTGCGCGGTGACCAGACGGCCACCACGCAGATGCTGCACGATCTGAAAGAGCCTGTCGGCGCGGCGCATCGTGTCGTCCCTCGGTGTTGTTTCCAGAGCGGCTTACCGTTTCACCGAAATGGCGAACCGCTCCATCTCTCTGTTTCGAAGCAATTCCGGGCGGAAGACAGGAGCACACTCTTCCTGGAATTGCTCTAGGCATGCCGCTGTCCCAGCCCGGCGCCCACCCTGGGGCGGCATGCATTATGGTTTCAGCCCTTCGCGCTTGCGCTGCGCGGCGACGAATTCCGCGCCAAAAGACAATTTCCTCGTTGTCGGCGCCGTCGCATCGAGCACGCGCCAGAAGGGTGCGATGTCATCAAGCGTCATGCCGCGCCCGAGATCCTCGTTGGCTGCTTCGGCGACTGTGCGCAGATGATAGCCTATCGTGGCCGGGCATGTCACTTCAGCGCCATGTTCGATGGCGAGCGCGGTGCGCAAAGCGCGGACATCCATGCCAATGCCTGCGGGAATCGAGCGGATGAAATCGTCGACCTGCCGCGCGGTCGGCACCAGCATCGGCTGGCCCTCGATGACGTCTCCCATGGCGCGGGGCGTCGGTTTCACGCCGTTGATGCCAGGCGTGTTCAGCCTGTCGTTCCAGCTCTTCATCGATCGTCCTCTCGGCCGGCCATGCGCATTATGTCACCATCGCACGCACCTCCTGACAGCATAGTGTCAGGATGCTTCCGCGTACTCCTTCATGAACAGCGTCCGCATCTGCGCGAGATCGCCGCCTTTGCCGGGATAGAGAGCCTGCAGAAAAGCAAGGGCGAAGGTGCCGGGCGCCGAACCCGGCGCGGAAACGATTTTGCCGTCGGCCACGGCGTGCGGCACGTCCTGATAATTGTTATCGCCAGCATAGCCGGCTTCGTGGCGATTGATCCAGTCACGGCCATTGCTGGTATGCTTGGCATTCTCGAAGAGGCCAGCCCGGGCCAGCGCCAATGTTCCGGCGCAGATACCGCCGACCACACCGCCGCGCGACGCGACGCTGGTGAGCAGTTCGGCGGCATCCGGCGGTTCCTTGCCAGCCCACTGATCCGAGCCGATGACGGCAACCGCATCAAGATCGATGTTTTCATCGGCTTTCGCCGAGCGGTCCGGCGCCAACCGAAAACCGCTAATTCCTGTTACCGGCTTGTTATCCGGCGTCAGCGACACAGCGCGAGCGCCAAACCATTCCACCGCCGAGGCCGCCAAGAGCCCATATTCCCAGTCGGCGAAACCTTCGATGAAAAGGAAGCCGATAGTCTTCTGATCGGGCATGCGCTCGCTCCATCCCTTGCGCGCCGGGCTCTATTTCAGGCGCGCCGTGCCCGTAAAAACGGGCGCCACCTTTGGATGGCACACGTTGATATCTGGGCGTTGACTCGTCCGCGTCCAACAGTCGCCTCGAAAATTTTGTCTCAATTGCCGCGAAGGCGACGGTCGGCATACATGTCCGGCCAGCCGATATCCTTGCGAATGTCGGCGGGGAGCGAATTCATAAAGCGCTGCGTGCGGATTTCATTGCGCATCGTGCGCACCTTGCCGACATAGTGCTGCATGCCGCGCAGAATGGTAAAACCGTTCATGGCTATTCTCCTCTCTCTGACTGGAGGCAGTATCGCACACCCCTCCTGACAGCAGTCTGTCAGGAGCATGGCAGGGCGCAGAACGATGGTTCCGTTCGGCGCGTATCTCTAGAGCAAGCGTCGGTTTTCCCGGCGTTCATGCCTGCCCGCAGTTGGTCTCGGCGGGCACTGATTGTTCACCAATAGAATGCCAATCGACCGGACGTTGTTCATCGTCCGATGACGGACTGTCGGGATGGGCGGCCTTCCGCGATGGGACCGCAATGCTGATATAAAGGGAGAAAATTCTTCCCACAAAACAGGGAGACGACCATGAGCCTGCAACTGACAGGAATCCACCATCTGACCGCCATCACCGCCAATGCGCCGGGCAATCTTCACTTCTACACGAAGGTGCTGGGCCTGCGGCTGGTCAAGAAGACGGTGAACCAGGACGATACCTCGGCCTACCACCTCTTCTATGCCGACGGCGAGGCAACGCCGGGTACCGACCTCACCTTCTTCGACTGGCCGGTCGGCCACGAACGGCGCGGCACCCACAGCATCGCGCGAACCAGCCTCCGGGTCGGCAGCCAGGAGAGCCTTGGCTGGTGGAAGCAGCACCTTGCCAGCGAAGGCATCGTGACAGGGGAGATTGCCGATATAGGCGGCTACCCGTCGCTGGATTTCGAAGACCCCGAAGGCCAACGTCTGCGGCTGGTCAGCGATGGCGGCAGCGGCGGCAGCCATCCCTGGGCGCAAAGCCCGGTACCGGCCGAGCATCAGATCCGCGGGCTCGGGCCGATCGTCATCAGCGTTCCCGACATCACCAACACCGAGGCGGTGCTGACCAAGGTGATGAACATGCGTGAAGTCCGCGACTATGCCTCGCCGGACGGCGAGGGCCAGGTCCACGTCTTCGAAATGGGCGCGGGCGGGCCGGCGGCGGAGCTTCATGTTGCCGGGCAGCCTGGACTGGCGCCAGCGCGGCAAGGCGCCGGTGCGGTCCACCATGTCGCCTTCAGGGCGCCGGACCAGGAGACGCTGCATCAGTGGACGGCCCGCCTGACCGAATTCCGTCTGCCGTCGAGCGGCGAGGTCGAGCGCTATTACTTCCGCTCGCTCTATTTTCGCGAGCCGAACGGCATACTGTTCGAGATCGCCACGGACGGGCCGGGGTTCACCGCCGACGAGCCGCTGGAGACACTTGGCGAAAGCCTGGCGCTGCCGCCCTTCCTCGAAGGAAAACGCGCTTCGATCGAGGCCGGCCTCAAGCCGCTGAGGTAGATCTAGGTCGTTCCCTGAAAGACAACGCCGCGTTCCGGTTCGGATCGCGGCGCGTATTCATTCTCAGGAACGAAGAAGGCGCTTTGACAGCCGGCCGCGTTGCTGATCAAAGGCGGCATGACGAAACTCCTCGCCCTTGTCATTGTCGGTTTCATAGTGATCCAGATCATCAAGCCACTCGGCTGGCCCGGGCTCAAGCGACGGAGCGATTTCTGGAAGCTGGCGGTTCTCGCGATGGCAGCGATCTCGCTGGCGGCCGTGCTTGGGCATTTGACATAGGCCCCCGCACTGTCCGTCGGTCTTCAGTCGCCAAGCACCGGGCCGACGAGATGTTCCGCCCAGGCCCGGTAGCCGGCTTCCGAGGCATGAAAGCCGTCCGAGGCAAAGCCGGCTTCAGGATTGGTGATCGGCAGGCGAGGTGCCGGCACCGCGCCGCGCTCCAGGCAGAGGCGTTCGCCCATCCGGTTCATTGCGTTTGCGCGGATTTCCAGGATCTTGCCGAGCAGCGGCGGCATGGCCGGCGCTCGCGTGAACTCCAGCACCGGCGACCACACGACGCGCGCTTCCGGCCATTTGGCGCGCAACGCATAGAGCAGGCCGCCGAACTCTTTCTTGAAGCGCGACACCGAGTGGAAATTCTTGGTGTCGTTGGTGCCGATGGCGAGCACGATATGCATCCATGGCTCGGCCGACAGATTGGGCAGGACGTGGTCTCGGATCTGGCCTGACGTCGCCGAATTGAAGCCGGCGGCACGCCAGCGCACGGCGCCGCCGGTGCGCTGGGAGATCAGCACGGCGAGTTGCGCGGCAAGTCCGTTTTCGGAATTGCCGATGCCCACCGAAGCGGCCGAGGAGTCGCCCAGCACCAGCAGCGAAATTGCCGGCGCGCTGCCCGCTATCTCATGCATGACCGGGCCCTGTGCCGGCAGCATACGCGTGGTGCGGCGGCGCACGGCCAAGCCCTGCCAGACATAGATGGGAAAGGCGAGCCAGGTGAAAAGGGCCGGGAAACGCATGGCAATACCCTGCAACGATCTGCGTCAGGCTTAGCGTAAGTTTCGGCGCAGGTGAACGATCTCAGTCGCAGCAGCCAGGCGGTTCATCGTTCTGCGTCGGGTGACGGTCCTGATATTCGTCATGCAGGCGGACCCAGTCCATCAGGCCATGATAGGGGCCATTTTCGTTGCGCCCCTTCGGCGTCATGTCGAGATAGGCATAGGTGCCGATCAGCGCCTCGCCACCCCGGGCGCGCGACAGGAAGGTGAGAAAGATGTCGCCATTCTCATCCCTGTAAAAGACGCTGGTGCCCGGAAGCTCCTTCGAGGTCCGGGGACGGGTCTCGAAATTGTAGGTGGTGTCGCCGGTGGCGATCTGCCGGTCGGTGAAGGAAACCTGCATGTCGAAATTGAAATCCGACGCATAGGAGGACACCCAGTCGAATTTCCAGCCCATGCGCTGTTTGTAGGGCAGAAGTTCCGCCAAGGGCGCGCGCGAGACCACGACGAGCGACACGTCGTGATGCCTGAGGTGCCGGTTTGCGCCATCGATATGGTCGGCCAGGAAAGAGCAGCCCTCGCAATGATGGACGCAGCCCGGCCCGAACATGAAGTGGTAGACGATCAGCTGACTGTTGGCGCCAAACAGGTCGGCCAGCTTCTTCGGGCCTTGCTCGGTGTCGAAGACATAGTCCTTCCTGATCTTTAACCACGGCAATTCACGCCGCTCGGCCGCGATGCGCTCGCGCAACCGCGTCAGTTCCTTCTCGCGGATCAAATGCGCCTTGTGTGCCTGGAACCAGTCTTCGCGTGAAACGACCTTGTTGCGATGCATGAACCTCTCCCTGTCTGCACCCCAAGGACGTTCGGGATGGGCGCAAACCGACATCGCCGCCAGTGACGCCTTGGAGGAAATAGGAACGGGAAGACCTTGGCCCAAGTCCGACAGTCACAAACAAAAACCCGGGCACGTCGGCCCGGGTTCGCGGCAGGACGGACGAATTGCGATCAGGCGGCGCTTTCCAGCGTTGGCTTCCATTTTCCCAATGCCGCAAGATGGTTCATGTGGGCGCGATGGGTAAAGGCGGCCTGGCCGGCGGCGACGTTCGAGGCCTTGCCGCTCCAGGCCTTCTGCGGGGCGGCCTGCAGCGCGCGGCCGTAGGAGAAGGTCAGCTTCCACGGATGCGGGCCGATGGCATTGATGGCGTTGAGGTTGGCGGTCGCTTCCTCATCCTCCTGGCCGCCGGAGAGGAAGGCGATGCCTGGCACGGCGGCCGGCACCGTCTCGCGGAAGAGTTTTATGGTCTTTTCGGCGACCTCCTCGGGGCTGTCCACCTTGCCCGACTTCTTGCCCGACAGCACCATGTTCGGCTTCAGGATCGTGCCTTCGAGCACGACGCGCGCCGCGTAGAGCTCGTCATAGAGCTTCATCAGTGTGGCCTTCGAGACCTCGTAGCAGGTAGCGATGTCGTGGGCGCCGTCCATCAGCACTTCCGGCTCGACGATCGGCACGATGCCGGCTTCCTGGCACAGGGCGGCGTAGCGGGCGAGCGCGTGGGTGTTCGAGGCGATCGAATTGGCCGAAGGCACGCCCTTGGTGGTGTCGATGTCGATCACCGCGCGCCATTTGGCGAAGCGGGCGCCGAGCTTGTAATAGTCGGCAAGCCGCTCGCGCAGGCCGTCGAGGCCCTCGGTGATGGTGTCGCCGGGAAAGCCGGCGAGGGGTTTGGCGCCGGCATCGACCTTGATGCCGGGAATGGCGCCGGCCGCCTTGATGATATCGACCAGCGGCGTGCCGTCGGCCGCCTTCTGGCGGATGGTCTCGTCATAGAGGATGACGCCGGAGATGTACTTGGTCATCGCGTTGGAGGCGCGGAACATCATCTCGCGGTAATCGCGGCGGCTGTCGGCGGTCGATTCGACGCCGATGACATCGAAGCGCTTTTTGATGGTGCCAGAACTTTCATCGGCGGCCAGCAGGCCCTTGCCGTTGGCCACCATCGCGGCGGCAATGTCTTCGAGACGTTCGGTCATCATGCTTCTCCTGAAGGGGTTCGTTCCGCGCTTAATGGAAGTCTACCGCCAAAGGAATGGCATCGGAAAGCTCGAATCGATTGAAAGTCTCTGGCGCCCTCGTTTGCTCCGTGTTGATGCAAAATCCCGGACGAAAAACCGTCTCACACTTTCCTGGAATTGCTTACCGCTTCAACACGTCGACGCCGGGCAACGGCTTGCCTTCCATCCATTCCAGGAAGGCGCCGCCGGCGGTCGAGACATAGGTGAAGTCGTCGGCGACGCCGGCGTGGTTGAGGGCCGCCACCGTATCGCCGCCACCGGCGACGGAGACCAGCTTGCCGGCCTTGGTGCGCGCCGCCGCGTGCTTGGCCGCGGCCACTGTCGCGTGGTCGAAGGGCTCGATTTCGAAGGCGCCGAGCGGGCCGTTCCAGACCAGCGTGGCGGCGCGGTCGATCCATTCGCCGATCGTCGTCACCGTCTTGGCTCCGACATCCAGGATCATGCCGTCAGTCGGCACGTCCGAGATGGCGACGGTCTCGCAGGCGGCACCCGCCTTGAACTCCTTGGCGACGACGCCATCGACCGGGAGGATGATGGCGCAGCCTGCCTCGGCCGCCTCGATCATGATCTGTTTGGCGGTCGCGGCCAAATCATGCTCACACAGCGACTTGCCGACATCGGTGCCGCGCGCGGCGAGGAAGGTGTTGGCCATGCCGCCGCCGATGACCAGCGCGTCGACCTTCTTCACTAGGTTCATCAACAGCTCGATCTTGGTTGAGACCTTGGCTCCGCCGACGATGGCGACGACCGGCCGGACCGGATTGACCAGTCCCTTTTCCAGCGCCTCGAGCTCGGCCTGCATGGTGCGGCCGGCAAAGGCCGGCAACAGACGCGCCAGCCCTTCAGTGGAAGAGTGGGCGCGGTGGGCCGCCGAGAAGGCGTCGTTGACGAAGATATCGCCATTGGCGGCGAGCCGATCGGTGAAGGCGTGGTCGTTTTTCTCCTCGGCCTTATGGAAGCGGGTGTTTTCGAGCAGCAGCACGTCGCCCTTGTTCATGGCGGCAACGGCGCTGCCTGCCGTGTCGCCGACGCAATCGCCGGCGAAGCCCACGGGGCGCCCAAGCACTTCGGCCGTGGCTTTTGCAATAGGCTCCAGCGAGAATTCGGGCGAAGGGCCATCCTTGGGGCGGCCGAAATGGGCGAGCAGGATGACCTTGGCGCCTTTGCTGGACAGTTCGGCGATGGTCGGCGCGATACGCTCGATGCGCGTGGCGTCGGTGACCTTGCCGTCGGCGACGGGAACGTTAAGGTCGACGCGCACCAGCACGCGCTTACCGCTGATGTTGCCGATATCATCCAGTGTCTTGAAGGCAGCCATGCCGGTCCCTTTCCTAGGAAATCGCCGGGACCATACCCCGCATCGGCGGCGATGCAAGGCTTTGACAGGGCGGGGCGCGAAATTTTGAGGCGGGCGGGGACATAGTCTGTGAGGGCTGCCCCAGGCGGATGGAGTGATCGCCGTCGTCAGTTCCCGGTCGTCGCCTTTTCAACCGGTGGCTCGGCGTCGTCAGTCCGTGCCGGCGCTGCCTGCGTCTGCGCCGGCTTGCGCCAGTTGCGGATAAAGGCGCTCAAACGGTCGCCCATCTCGCCGGCGCTGAGGAAGACCGGCACCCGCGCCACCGGCGCGGTCGGCTCGAACGAAAGGCCAAGGCCTGTGATCCTGCCCTTGTCGTCGACATCCCTGACGATCAGCTCGATTGGACCGAGCAGCACGCGGTCGGCATATTCGGCATGGCCGCCGAGCCGCGCGGTGACCAGCGCGCCGACGGTGAGCTTCTGCTCCGCCTCGGTCAGGCCTGGCGTGTAGGCGGCTTCCAGTTCGGCGGCGGAGCGCGCCGGGTCGACGGCGAAGGCGCCAAAGAAATCGGCATCCTCGGGATCGACCACGGCCCGGCTGGCGAACAGCTTGTCGAGCAGGCGAGGATAGCGGTCCGGCACGAAGATGTAGACCTGATCGCCTGCGGCCAGCCGCCCCATGTCCTGGAAACGCATCGAGCGGCCGTCACGCAGGACCAGCGAGGGACGGGCCCAGCGCGGAATGCGTTCGCCGCGCGCTACCGGACTGCCTTGAGCCACGCGATAGGCGAGAAGCTCGTGATGGGCGGAACCGGGAAGCTCCAGTTCGACCTTGTCCAGCGGCCCGAGCCGCGCCGGCACGATAAGGCCGAGCCGGCGCGCCAACGGGCCAACGGTCCAGCCCTGGATGACCAGCGAAACCAGGACGATCATGAAGGCGGCGTTGAAGATGGTGCGGCCGTTCTCCAATCCACCGAGCAGCGGGGTGATGGCGAGCAGGATCGAGACGGCGCCGCGCAGGCCGACCCAGGAGACGAAGGCGACTTCGGGGCGCGGCAGGCGAAACGGGATCAAGCAGAGCCAGACCGCGACCGGTCTCGCGACGAACATCAGGAACAGGCCGAGCAGCACCGCCGGCACCATAATCGCCGGAAATTGCGAGGGCGTCGCGAACAGGCCGAGGATCAGAAACATGATGATCTGCGCCAGCCACGACATGCCGTCCTGGAAGCGCTTCAGGATGGTGACGGCGCGGATGTCGGAATTGCCTGATATGAGGCCGGCGAGATAGACCGCCAGGAAGCCCGAGCCGCCGATCGCGCCGGCGGCGGCGAAGACCATCAGCGACAGGGTCAGCACGAAGATCGGCAGCAGGCCATGGTCGAGATTGAGCCTGTCGACGAGGCGCACGATGGCAAGGCCGCCCAGCACGCCGACAATGGCGCCGAGGCCCATATTGATGACGAAGCCGAGGATCAGGTTGGTGACCAGGACATTGGCTTCAGGGTTCGCATGGGCGGCGATGATCTCGACCAGCGTGATGGTCAGGAAGATGGCGATCGGGTCATTGGTGCCGGACTCCACCTCGAGGGTGGAGCGCACGCGCTCGCGCAGATTGATCTCGCCGGCGCGCAGCAGGAAGAACACCGCCGCGGCGTCGGTCGAGGCGACAGCGGCGCCGAGCAGGAGGGATTCCAGCCAGGAGAGGTTGAGCATGGAGTGGGCGGCGGCTCCGAACAGGCCCGTGGTCAGCACCACGCCGACTGTGGCCAATGACAGGGCCGGCCCCGCGGCCTGCCGCAAGGCGTTGAGCGGTGTGCCGAAGCCGGAATCGAACAGGATGATGGCCAGCGCCAGTGAGCCGGCAAAATAGGCGATACGGGCATTGTCGAATTCGATGCCGAGGCCGTCGGTTCCGGTGGCGAGCCCGATGCAGAGAAACAGAAGCAGGAGGGGAGCGCCGAAGCGGAAGGCGATCAGGCTCGAAAATGCGGCGGCGACAACGAGCGCCGTGCCGATCAGCGTGACGAGATAGATCGCGTGCTCCATCCGTGATTTGCCCCTCGAATTCCTCTGCTTTCTCGCTTTACGGGAGAGTGGGGCGAAGGCATGGCCAGTGCAAGGCGGGCGGATGGTTTTTTGCCCAATGCCGCTGATTTTCGACGGTTCTGGAGTTGTTGCCTCGGCAAACGAAAACGCCCGGCCGAAGCCGGGCGTTCAGACTGCTGACAAACCCCTGGCATTTGCCGGGGGTTTTTGATTCACTGGGTCATGTTGAAGCGACCCGCCCCTGA
>NZ_VFVC01000085.1:0-10272 GCF_006441575.1 Mesorhizobium sp. B2-4-12 | reverse complement strand
GGG
The DNA here is from genome assembly GCF_006441575.1 of Mesorhizobium sp. B2-4-12. Lineage (NCBI taxonomy): Bacteria > Pseudomonadati > Pseudomonadota > Alphaproteobacteria > Hyphomicrobiales > Phyllobacteriaceae > Mesorhizobium > Mesorhizobium sp. B2-4-12. Next base: position 10,269 of record NZ_VFVC01000085.1, on the reverse strand, counting down.
CGAGACGGGTGGGGGTGCGCCCTACGAGACCCCCACCCCGATCCGCTTTGCGGATCGACCCTCCCCACAAGGGGGAGGGTGAAATATCAATCCGAAACCGGCGTGTTCTCGTCCACATCGACGCGGAAATTGCCTTCCAGGATCTCGGCCTTCTTTTTCTCGACCAGGTCCTTGACGTCGGCGGGCAGCGTCTTGTCGAATTTGTGGAAAGGCGCCAGATACGAGCCGCCCTTGGCCATGCGCGAGAAATCGCCATAATCCTGCGCCGTATAGACTCCGGCCTTAACCAGTTTGATCGCCTGCTCGACCGTCGGGTACATGTCCCAGACCGGGCCGGTGATGACCGTATCGGGACCGAGGCTCGACTGGTCGGACATGTTGGAGATGGCGAACACCTTCTTCTCCACCGCTGCTTCGATGACGCCGAACCGTTCGGCATAGATGACATCGGCGCCGGCATCGATCTGTGCGACCGCCGCCTCCTTGGCCTTGGGCGGATCGAAGAAGGAGCCGATGAAGGCGACCTTCTTCTTGACGTTCGGATTGACCTCCTTGGCGCCGGCGAAGAAGGCGTTGACCAGCCGGTTCACCTCCGGAATGCCCATCGCCGCCACGGCGCCGACCGTGCCCGACTTCGACATCTTGCCGGCGATCATGCCGGAGAGATAGGCCGGCTCATGGATCCAGTTGTCGAACACACCGAAATTGGGCTCGGCAGGGCCTGCGCCGGAGCCGAACAGGAAGGCCGTCTTTGGGAACTGCTTGGCCGTGCGGCGCGATTCGCGCTCGGCGGCGAAGGCATCGCCCAGCACCAGTTCGTATCCGCCTTGCGCATATTCGCGCATGACGCGGCTGAAATCGGCGGTCTGCACCTTCTCCGACCATTTGTATTCGATGCCCAGTTCCTTCTCGGCCTTCTGCAGGGCGACATGGATCTGGTTGTCCCATGGCTCCTCGATAGGCGTGGCGAAGATCGCAGCCACTTTCAGCTTCTTGTCCTTGGCGAAGGCCGCGCCCGGCAGCATCGCCGCCGCCAGGCCAAGCGCGCCCAATTCCAGCACGTTGCGCCGCGACAGCCCGTCGCATGCCGATTGAGATTTATTCTTCCGGTTATCCATTGCAGTCCCCTCTGTTCGACAGCCGTGTCGAGCCGGCTGTTCTAAAAATCAGACGGGGAACTATGGAACGGGTCCGGACTTTTGTCCACATGGTCAAATTTGACGGACGCGATCCGGGCACTCTGCTGGCCTGGCCGGGAAATGTGGCCGATCAGACCCGTTCGAGCGCGATGGCGATGCCCTGGCCGACGCCGATGCACATGGTGGCGAGTGCATAGCGCCCGCCACGCTCGCGAAGCTCCAGCGCCGCGGTGCCGGATATGCGGGCGCCCGACATCCCAAGCGGATGGCCGAGCGCGATGGCGCCGCCATTCGGGTTGACGTGCCCGGCGTCCTCGGCGATGCCGAGTTGGCGCAGCACGGCGATGCCTTGCGAGGCAAAGGCTTCGTTGAGTTCGATGACATCGAACTGTTGTGGCGTCAGGCCGAGCCGCGCGCACAGTTTCTGCGTCGCCGGCGCCGGACCGATGCCCATGATGCGCGGCGCGACGCCGGCGGCGGCTCCGCCCAGGACGCGGGCGATCGGCGTCAGGCCGTATTTCTTCGCAGCGGCTTCCGAGGCAACGATCAGCGCCGCGGCCCCGTCATTGACACCCGACGCATTGCCGGCAGTCACTGTCCCGCCTTGCCGGAATGGTGTCGGCAATTTGGCCAGCGCCTCGATTGTTGTTCCGGCTCGGGGATGCTCGTCTTTCGAGACGACAATCGCATCGCCCTTGCGCTGCGGGATTGTCACGGGCGTGATTTCCCTGGCCAGCCGGCCATTGGCCTGCGCGGCGATGGCCTTGTCCTGGCTGCGCACGGCGAAGGCATCCTGATCGGCGCGCGAGACGGCAAAATCCTCGGCGACGTTCTCGCCCGTCTCGGGCATCGAATCGACGCCATACTGCTTCTTCATCAGCGGATTGACGAAGCGCCAGCCGATGGTGGTGTCGTAAATCTCGGCATTGCGCGAGAACGCCGCGTCGGCCTTGGGCATGACGAAGGGCGCGCGGCTCATGGATTCGACGCCGCCGGCGATCATCAATTCCGCCTCGCCGGCCTTGATGGCGCGCGCCGCGATGGTCAGCGCATCCATGCCGGAACCGCACAGGCGATTGACGGTCGAGCCCGGAATTTCCTTGGGCAGACCGGCCAAAAGCAGCGCCATGCGCGCCACGTTGCGGTTGTCCTCGCCGGCCTGGTTGGCGCAGCCATAGACGACATCGTCGACCGCTTGCCAGTCAATACTCGCATTTCGCTCGAGCAAAGCCTTCAGCGGTATCGCGCCGAGATCGTCGGCACGCATCGATGACAGCGAGCCGCCGAAACGGCCGATCGGCGTGCGGATATAGTCGCAGATATAGGCCTCGGCCATGTCATGCAGCCTTTGCTTTTCCGGTTCCCTTATGCGCCGCCTTGGTGCGGGCCTGCAGGTCGCGCAATGTGTTGAGTTCGAGATCGCTTGGCGCCGGCGTCTCGTCAAGCGCGTCGGCGAACCTGACGACCCAGCCACAGGTCTCCTGCACCTGCTGGCGTGTGACGCCGGGATGCAGCGACACGACCGTGAATTCCTTGGTCACCGGGTCTGGTTTCCAGATCGCAAGGTCGGTGATCAGCAAAGTGGGCCCGGCCGTCTCGATGCCGAGCCGCTGGCGATGATCACCGCCCTCGCCGTGGCCGAAGGAGGTAAAGAAGTCGATCTTTTCGACCATTCCACGCCTTGTCTGCGCCATGGTGATGTAGATCTCCTTCGACGAGGTCGCGATCTCCGGCGCGCCGCCGCCGCCGGGAAGCCGGGTCTTGGGGTGGAAATAGTCGCCGATGACCGTGGTGTTGATGTTGCCGAACTTGTCGAGTTGGGCAGCCCCGAGGAAACCGATCGAGATGCGGCCACCCTGGAGCCAGTAGCGGAACATTTCCGGCACCGCGACGGTGGTGACCGCGGTTTCGGACAGTTCGCCGTCGCCGATCGACAGCGGCAGCACGTCAGGCGCGGTGCCGATCGTGCCGCTTTCATAGATCAGCGTGATGTCGGGCGCATGCGTCAGCCTCGCCACGTTGCAAGCGGCGGAGGGCGCACCGATGCCGACGAAACAGACATCGTCGTTCTTCAACACGCGGCTGGCGGCGATCGTCATCATCTCGTTGGGAGTGAAACCCCGTTCGCTCATGCCGCTCTCCTTAGATGCTCGACGCGGGCTGCGAAATCACCGGCGCTCTTGCCGATGACGTTCGCCTGCATCCACGCCTGGAACCTGCCACGGTCCGCGGCGATCTCGTCCCATTCGAGATAGGCGGCATTGTCGCGCGCATAATAGCCATGGGCGTAGGAGGGGTGCGAGCCGCCGGGAACGATCGAGATCGCCGCGATCGTCCAGCGCGGCAGCACGGTCAGGTTAGGGTGCAGATCGTCGAAATTGTCGACCACTTCCTCCACCGTCACCACCGCGCGCCTGGCCGCCAGCACAGCTTCCTTCTGAATACCGATGATGCCCTCGACCAGCACATTGCCTTTCTTGTCGGCCTTCTGCGCATGGATGAAGGTGACGTCGGGCCGGATCGAAGGCACCGCCGCCAGCACCTCGCCGGTGAACGGACAGGTGACCGACTTGATGTTCGGATTGACATCGGCCAGCCCGGCGCCGCGATAGCCGCGAAACACCGCGCAGGGCAGGCCAGCGGCCCCTGCCTCATAGGCGTTGGCCATGCCGGCATGGCTGTGTTCCTCGATCTCGATCGACCTGGGAAAGCCATTCTCGATCGAATCGCGGGCACGCCGCAGCAGGCCGACGCCGGGGTTGCCGATATAGGAGAAGATGATTTTCTTCGCCATGCCCATGCCGATCATCTGGTCGTAGATCAGGTCCGGCGTCATGCGGATCAGGGTCAGGTCGCGAAACCCCTGGCGGATCGCCTCATGCGCCGCCGCCGTCGGGATCAGATGGGTGAAGCCTTCGAAGGCGACGGAATCACCATTATTGAGGTTCTCGGCCACCGCCTTTTTGAGCGGCAGGAACTTGACCATCGCCAGGGCTCCAATCCCGAAAGTTCGCATTGCGAACATATGTATTGTATGTGATACTTTCTAGGCTGACCGGAGCCCCGAGTCAATCCGGGCGGACGGCAGCCTTTGGTATGGAGGTCAGATGGACGAAGGGGCTGCTTCGCGTGATCACGTCGGCTCGCTTGAACGCGGCCTCGCCGTCATGGAGATCCTCGCCCGCCACCCTTCGGGCATGACGCTGACCGAAATGGCGGAGGAAGCCGGCCTGACCCGGGCTGGCGCCAGGCGATTCCTGCTGACCTTGGTCGCGACCGGCTATGCCACACAGGCTGGCCGCGTGTTTTCGCTGTCGCCACGTCTGCTGACGGTTGCGCGCACCTGGCTCGGCGGCGCCTCGCTGTGGAGCTTCGCGGCCCCCATCATGCGCGCGGTGGCGGCGCAGCTGAACGAAGCCTGTTCGGCGGCGATCCTCTCGGGCGAGGATGTCGTCTACGTCGCCCGTATTCCTGGCCGCCGCATCCTCAGCGTCTCGCTGGATGTCGGCACCAGGCTGCCGGCCTATTGCACCTCGATGGGGCGCATGCTGCTCGCCGGGCTGACGCCTGAAGAATTGGACACCTTCCTCGGCCGCGCGTCGATCGAGAGAAGAACGGCCAAGACGATCACCGACAGGCCCCTGCTGGCGAAGGCCATCGCCAAAGCGAGGAAGGACGGCTTCGCCATCGTCGACGAGGAACTGGAACTCGGCCTGCGCTCCATCGCCGTGCCGATCCGCGACCGGGCTGGACGAACGGTCGCGGCCATCAATGTGTCGACACAGTCGGCGCGGTTCTCGGTTGCCGAGATGGAACGGGAAATCCTGCCCGCGCTGCTTGGGGCCAGGCAGCGCATCGAGGATTTCTTTGTGGTTTAGGAAAGTCTTGTTGACCTTCCCAACATCGGCGGGACAGCGCCCCCCACTGCCCTGCCGGGCATCTCCCCCACTTGGGGGGAGATCGGACGTCAAGCCGGCTTTCGCCAATCTCCAACGTCGCAGGAGAAGGCGAATCGATGAAACTGCCAATCTCCCTCCTTGTGGGGGAGATGTCCGGCAGGACAGAGGGGGGCGCTGTCCCGCCGATGTTGGGAAGGTCAACAAGACTTTCCTAAACCACAAAGAAATCCTCGATGCGCTGCCTGGCCCCAAGCAGCGCGGGCAGGATTTCCCGTTCCATCTCGGCAACCGAGAACCGCGCCGACTGTGTCGACACATTGATGGCCGCGACCGTTCGTCCAGCCCGGTCGCGGATCGGCACGGCGATGGAGCGCAGGCCGAGTTCCAGTTCCTCGTCGACGATGGCGAAGCCGTCCTTCCTCGCTTTGGCGATGGCCTTCGCCAGCAGGGGCCTGTCGGTGATCGTCTTGGCCGTTCTTCTCTCGATCGACGCGCGGCCGAGGAAGGTGTCCAATTCTTCAGGCGTCAGCCCGGCGAGCAGCATGCGCCCCATCGAGGTGCAATAGGCCGGCAGCCTGGTGCCGACATCCAGCGAGACGCTGAGGATGCGGCGGCCAGGAATACGGGCGACGTAGACGACATCCTCGCCCGAGAGGATCGCCGCCGAACAGGCTTCGTTCAGCTGCGCCGCCACCGCGCGCATGATGGGGGCCGCGAAGCTCCACAGCGAGGCGCCGCCGAGCCAGGTGCGCGCAACCGTCAGCAGACGTGGCGACAGCGAAAACACGCGGCCAGCCTGTGTGGCATAGCCGGTCGCGACCAAGGTCAGCAGGAATCGCCTGGCGCCAGCCCGGGTCAGGCCGGCTTCCTCCGCCATTTCGGTCAGCGTCATGCCCGAAGGGTGGCGGGCGAGGATCTCCATGACGGCGAGGCCGCGTTCAAGCGAGCCGACGTGATCACGCGAAGCAGCCCCTTCGTCCATCTGACCTCCATACCAAAGGCTGCCGTCCGCCCGGATTGACTCGGGGCTCCGGTCAGCCTAGAAAGTATCACATACAATACATATGTTCGCAATGCGAACTTTCGGGATTGGAGCCCTGGCGATGGTCAAGTTCCTGCCGCTCAAAAAGGCGGTGGCCGAGAACCTCAATAATGGTGATTCCGTCGCCTTCGAAGGCTTCACCCATCTGATCCCGACGGCGGCGGCGCATGAGGCGATCCGCCAGGGGTTTCGCGACCTGACCCTGATCCGCATGACGCCGGACCTGATCTACGACCAGATGATCGGCATGGGCATGGCGAAGAAAATCATCTTCTCCTATATCGGCAACCCCGGCGTCGGCCTGCTGCGGCGTGCCCGCGATTCGATCGAGAATGGCTTTCCCAGGTCGATCGAGATCGAGGAACACAGCCATGCCGGCATGGCCAACGCCTATGAGGCAGGGGCCGCTGGCCTGCCCTGCGCGGTGTTTCGCGGCTATCGCGGCGCCGGGCTGGCCGATGTCAATCCGAACATCAAGTCGGTCACCTGTCCGTTCACCGGCGAGGTGCTGGCGGCGGTGCCTTCGATCCGGCCCGACGTCACCTTCATCCATGCGCAGAAGGCCGACAAGAAAGGCAATGTGCTGGTCGAGGGCATCATCGGTATTCAGAAGGAAGCTGTGCTGGCGGCCAGGCGCGCGGTGGTGACGGTGGAGGAAGTGGTCGACAATTTCGACGATCTGCACCCTAACCTGACCGTGCTGCCGCGCTGGACGATCGCGGCGATCTCGATCGTTCCCGGCGGCTCGCACCCCTCCTACGCCCATGGCTATTATGCGCGCGACAATGCCGCCTATCTCGAATGGGACGAGATCGCCGCGGACCGTGGCAGGTTCCAGGCGTGGATGCAGGCGAACGTCATCGGCAAGAGCGCCGGTGATTTCGCAGCCCGCGTCGAGCATCTAAGGAGAGCGGCATGAGCGAACGGGGTTTCACTCCCAACGAGATGATGACGATCGCCGCCAGCCGCGTGTTGAAGAACGACGATGTCTGTTTCGTCGGCATCGGTGCGCCCTCCGCCGCTTGCAACGTGGCGAGGCTGACGCATGCGCCCGACATCACGCTGATCTATGAAAGCGGCACGATCGGCACCGCGCCTGACGTGCTGCCGCTGTCGATCGGCGACGGCGAACTGTCCGAAACCGCGGTCACCACCGTCGCGGTGCCGGAAATGTTCCGCTACTGGCTCCAGGGTGGCCGCATCTCGATCGGTTTCCTCGGGGCTGCCCAACTCGACAAGTTCGGCAACATCAACACCACGGTCATCGGCGACTATTTCCACCCCAAGACCCGGCTTCCCGGCGGCGGCGGCGCGCCGGAGATCGCGACCTCGTCGAAGGAGATCTACATCACCATGGCGCAGACAAGGCGTGGAATGGTCGAAAAGATCGACTTCTTTACCTCCTTCGGCCACGGCGAGGGCGGTGATCATCGCCAGCGGCTCGGCATCGAGACGGCCGGGCCCACTTTGCTGATCACCGACCTTGCGATCTGGAAACCAGACCCGGTGACCAAGGAATTCACGGTCGTGTCGCTGCATCCCGGCGTCACACGCCAGCAGGTGCAGGAGACCTGTGGCTGGGTCGTCAGGTTCGCCGACGCGCTTGACGAGACGCCGGCGCCAAGCGATCTCGAACTCAACACATTGCGCGACCTGCAGGCCCGCACCAAGGCGGCGCATAAGGGAACCGGAAAAGCAAAGGCTGCATGACATGGCCGAGGCCTATATCTGCGACTATATCCGCACGCCGATCGGCCGTTTCGGCGGCTCGCTGTCATCGATGCGTGCCGACGATCTCGGCGCGATACCGCTGAAGGCTTTGCTCGAGCGAAATGCGAGTATTGACTGGCAAGCGGTCGACGATGTCGTCTATGGCTGCGCCAACCAGGCCGGCGAGGACAACCGCAACGTGGCGCGCATGGCGCTGCTTTTGGCCGGTCTGCCCAAGGAAATTCCGGGCTCGACCGTCAATCGCCTGTGCGGTTCCGGCATGGATGCGCTGACCATCGCGGCGCGCGCCATCAAGGCCGGCGAGGCGGAATTGATGATCGCCGGCGGCGTCGAATCCATGAGCCGCGCGCCCTTCGTCATGCCCAAGGCCGACGCGGCGTTCTCGCGCAATGCCGAGATTTACGACACCACCATCGGCTGGCGCTTCGTCAATCCGCTGATGAAGAAGCAGTATGGCGTCGATTCGATGCCCGAGACGGGCGAGAACGTCGCCGAGGATTTTGCCGTCTCGCGCGCCGATCAGGATGCCTTCGCCGTGCGCAGCCAGGACAAGGCCATCGCCGCGCAGGCCAATGGCCGGCTGGCCAGGGAAATCACGCCCGTGACAATCCCGCAGCGCAAGGGCGATGCGATTGTCGTCTCGAAAGACGAGCATCCCCGAGCCGGAACAACAATCGAGGCGCTGGCCAAATTGCCGACACCATTCCGGCAAGGCGGGACAGTGACTGCCGGCAATGCGTCGGGTGTCAATGACGGGGCCGCGGCGCTGATCGTTGCCTCGGAAGCCGCTGCGAAGAAATACGGCCTGACGCCGATCGCCCGCGTCCTGGGCGGAGCCGCCGCCGGCGTCGCGCCGCGCATCATGGGCATCGGTCCGGCGCCGGCGACGCAGAAACTGTGCGCGCGGCTCGGCCTGACGCCACAACAGTTCGATGTCATCGAACTCAACGAAGCCTTTGCCTCGCAAGGCATCGCCGTGCTGCGCCAACTCGGCATCGCCGAGGACGCCGGGCACGTCAACCCGAATGGCGGCGCCATCGCGCTCGGCCATCCGCTTGGGATGTCGGGCGCCCGCATATCCGGCACCGCGGCGCTGGAGCTTCGCGAGCGTGGCGGGCGCTATGCACTCGCCACCATGTGCATCGGCGTCGGCCAGGGCATCGCCATCGCGCTCGAACGGGTCTGATCGGCCACATTTCCCGGCCAGGCCAGCAGAGTGCCCGGATCGCGTCCGTCAAATTTGACCATGTGGACAAAAGTCCGGACCCGTTCCATAGTTCCCCGTCTGATTTTTAGAACAGCCGGCTCGACACGGCTGTCGAACAGAGGGGACTGCAATGGATAACCGGAAGAATAAATCTCAATCGGCATGCGACGGGCTGTCGCGGCGCAACGTGCTGGAATTGGGCGCGCTTGGCCTGGCGGCGGCGATGCTGCCGGGCGCGGCCTTCGCCAAGGACAAGAAGCTGAAAGTGGCTGCGATCTTCGCCACGCCTATCGAGGAGCCATGGGACAACCAGATCCATGTCGCCCTGCAGAAGGCCGAGAAGGAACTGGGCATCGAATACAAATGGTCGGAGAAGGTGCAGACCGCCGATTTCAGCCGCGTCATGCGCGAATATGCGCAAGGCGGATACGAACTGGTGCTGGGCGATGCCTTCGCCGCCGAGCGCGAATCGCGCCGCACGGCCAAGCAGTTCCCAAAGACGGCCTTCCTGTTCGGCTCCGGCGCAGGCCCTGCCGAGCCCAATTTCGGTGTGTTCGACAACTGGATCCATGAGCCGGCCTATCTCTCCGGCATGATCGCCGGCAAGATGTCGAAGTCGGGCACGGTCGGCGCCGTGGCGGCGATGGGCATTCCGGAGGTGAACCGGCTGGTCAACGCCTTCTTCGCCGGCGCCAAGGAGGTCAATCCGAACGTCAAGAAGAAGGTCGCCTTCATCGGCTCCTTCTTCGATCCGCCCAAGGCCAAGGAGGCGGCGGTCGCACAGATCGATGCCGGCGCCGATGTCATCTATGCCGAACGGTTCGGCGTCATCGAAGCAGCGGTGGAGAAGAAGGTGTTCGCCATCTCCAACATGTCCGACCAGTCGAGCCTCGGTCCCGATACGGTCATCACCGGCCCGGTCTGGGACATGTACCCGACGGTCGAGCAGGCGATCAAACTGGTTAAGGCCGGAGTCTATACGGCGCAGGATTATGGCGATTTCTCGCGCATGGCCAAGGGCGGCTCGTATCTGGCGCCTTTCCACAAATTCGACAAGACGCTGCCCGCCGACGTCAAGGACCTGGTCGAGAAAAAGAAGGCCGAGATCCTGGAAGGCAATTTCCGCGTCGATGTGGACGAGAACACGCCGGTTTCGGATTGATATTTCACCCTCCCCCTTGTGGGGAGGGTCGATCCGCAAAGCGGATCGGGGTGGGGGTCTCGTAGGGCGCACCCCCACCCGTCTCGCCC
>NZ_VFVC01000084.1:0-10304 GCF_006441575.1 Mesorhizobium sp. B2-4-12 | reverse complement strand
AGGGCGCCGGCGTTGCGGCCAGCCCCCTTCTCCCCGTCCCTATACGAGGAGAAGGTGCCGGCAGGCGGATGAGGGGCCGCCCTGATTTCGACAATCCGGCGCAAGCGAATGCCCTGGAGACAGAGGGTAGAACGGCTCTGGCGGTGAGGAGAAAAAGATGACCTACGACTGGCCAACCCTGCTGCCGCTGATCTTCGCCGGCCTGATGGGCCTCGCCATCCTGATCTATGTCATTCTCGACGGCTTCGATCTCGGCATCGGCATCCTGTTCGCCGCGGCGGAAGACACCGAGCAGGACACGATGATCGCGGCGATCGGTCCGTTCTGGGACGCCAACGAGACCTGGCTGGTGCTGGCCGTCGGCCTGCTGCTGGTCGCCTTCCCGATGGCGCATGGCGTCATCCTGACCGCGCTCTACATTCCGGTCTTCGTGCTGCTGGTCGGGCTGATCCTGCGCGGCGTCGCCTTCGACTTCCGCGCCAAGGTGCCGACCGAGCGCAAGCACCGCTGGAACCGCATCTTCTTCCTCGGCTCGGTCATCGCCTCGCTGGCGCAGGGTTACATGCTGGGCGTCTATGTGCTCGGCCTCGATGTCGGCCCGGGCGGCGTGGCGTTCGGCGTGCTGGTGGCCTTATGCCTGGCAGCCGCCTATGCGGCGATGGGTGCGGCCTGGGTGATCTACAAGACCGAAGGCGCGCTGCAGAGGAAGGCGGTGCGCTGGCTGCGCACCACCCTGGTGCTGACCGCGCTCGGCATGGCCGCCGTATCGCTGGCGACACCCTTCGCCAGCCCGCGCATCTTCGACAAATGGTTCGTCTGGCCCGAGATGCTGTACCTGTCGCCGCTGCCGATCCTGTCGGCGCTGCTGTTCCTGTGGCTGTGGCGGCAGACCTTCCACCTGCCCAGGCCCGACGACCGCCATGCGCTGACGCCGTTCCTGACGCTGGCCGGCATCTTCGTGCTGGGCTTTGCCGGCCTCGCCTGGTCGTTCTACCCGTTCGTGGTGCCCGACCGGCTGACCATCTGGCAGGCGGCGTCGGCACCCGAAAGCCTGGCCATCATCCTGGTGGGCACGGTGGTGGTGCTGCCGATCATCATCTTCTATTCGTTCTATGCCTATCGCGTGTTCGGCGGCAAGGCGACGGATCTGACCTACGATTGAGGGAAATCTCCCCCTCGAGGGGGAGATGGCCGGCAGGCCAGAGGGGGTCGGCTCGACCGGGTTCGGCCTCCCGCGGCGGATGGAGGCTAGCGCTCCACGCGCGGCGACCCCCTCTGTCGCCTTCGGCGACATCTTCCCCTCAAGGGGGGAGATAACGCGCCTCAGGGGCTCTAATTGCTCGCCGACAGCACCAGCACCGGCTTTTCGCTGTACAGCGCCGGGAACAGCGTCTTCAGGTTCGCCACCTTGGGAAGGTCGTTGTAGACGATGTAGGGATAGGTCGGGTTCAGCGTCAAAAAGTCCTGGTGGTAGTTCTCGGCCGGATAGAAGGTCTTGCCGGTCTCAAGCGTGGTGACGATCGGCTCGGGGAACACCTTGGCCTTGTCGAGCTGGGCGATGTAGCTCTCGGCAATCTTCTTCTGCGCGTCGTTTTCGGCGAAGATCGTCGATCGGTACTGGGTGCCTGAGTCCGGTCCCTGGTAATTGAGCTGCGTCGGATTGTGGGCGACCGAGAAATAGACCTGCAGCAGCTGGCCGTAAGTGACCTTCGAGGGGTCATAGGTGATCTCGACGGATTCGGCATGCCCGGTGCGGCCGGTGCCGACCGTCTCGTAGACGGCGTTTTCCTTCGAGCCGCCAGTGTAGCCGGAGACGGCCCTGGTGACGCCCTTGACGTGCTGGAACACCCCCTGCACGCCCCAGAAGCAGCCGCCGGCGAAGATCGCCGTCTCGGTGCCGCCAGCGGCCTTTTCGTCCATGGCCGGCGGCGGGATCTTCACCGCGTCCTCGGCGGAAACCGCCGGCGTCAGCCAGAAGGCGGCGCCGGCGGCGGCCAGGACGAGCGCGGCCAGCGCGCCCCTGACAAGGCCGGTCGAAACAAGGCCGGTCGAACGGTTCTTGATATTGGTCATGGTTGCACTCCTCATGGCTTCCACAGGGATCAGTCTATTGGATCGGGTAGGTCGGCGCGATGCACGAGTTGCGGCGGAAGCTCACATTCGTGTGCGCCGGCGCCGGCATCCCGGGTAGAATGACCGCCCCTGACCTTGGACAGGGAACGGCCATGGCCAGGGACGGCCGGGAGCCGTGGCCTAGTTGGCCGGAGCCGTCGTCCCCATCGCGTCCGCCGGCTTCATCGCGTCCGTCGCCGGCTTCATGGCATCGGCGGGCTTCATCGCGTCGGCTGGTTTCATGGCATCCGTCGCGGGCTTCATGGCGTCGGTGGCCATCGGGTCAGCCGGCTTCATGGCGTCGGTTGCCGGTTTCATGGCGTCCGCCGCCGGCGCCATCGCGTCCGTGGCCGGCTTCATGGCGTTGGGGGCGTCGTCGGCGCGGGCGATGCCGCCGGCCAGCAGCGCCGTCGAGCAGAGGGCGAGGGCGAGCGCGGGCAGCGTCAGGCGGGAAAGAACGATCATGATGGTCTCCTTGGCTTGGTCGTTGAGGGGGGATGGCGGCTCTGTCGGCCGCCGGCATTGGCGGCGCCGCAACGGCGGCGTCGCGCAATCTCGTTTGAAAGTGTGGGGGCTAGTTCGTGGTGGCGGCCAGGATCGGGCCGCCGCCCGGCGATTGCACCAGCACAGCCGTGCTGAGGCCGCCGGACGCCGCGGGCAGCGCATAGGTGGCGGCATCGCCGCTCCAGCTGCCGAGCTTTTGCAGCGCATGCACGACATTGGCGTGCGGCAAGGTGCGGCCGGTGTTTTCGCCGCGCGCCACCGGCACCTGGACGACACCCCTGGCATAGCGCACCAGCCAGACATCGGCCTTGCCGCCCGGGGCCGGGCCGGCGCCGATCACGACCTTGCCGCCGTCGAGCGACAGCGACGGACCGCCGGTCTTGCCTGTGGCGGTGATCAGATGTTCGATCTCGCCCGGTGCGGCGCCGACGACATCGGCATGGCCGTTGACCACCACTTGCGGCGTGAACGGCCCGTCATGGCCAAGCGGCGGCTCGTAGGAAACCTGGCGCTGGGTGAACTCCTGCTTCCCGAACGTGTCCTTCCAGCCGAGATAGTCCCAGTAGGTGACATTGAAGGACAGCGCCAGCACGCCGGGCTGGTCCTTGACCTTGATGAGATTGGCGTTGGCCGGCGGGCAGGACGAGCAGCCCTGGCTGGTGAACAGCTCGACCACGGTGAGCGGCTGGGCTTGCGCCGCCCCGAGCGTGGCCGCGAGCGCAAGCGCGCCGGACAATGCGATGAATTTGCTGCGCCTGGACTGCGACATCGGCTTGCTCCGTGGGGGACGGCGTTCGGTTGCGCCGGTCATATCCCCACTTCGCCGCCATTTGCCGCTTCGTTACAGAGCTCACCGGTTCGTGATCGAGGCGCCTCTTCCTTCTCCCCCAAAGATTGGCGCAGGCGCTCGCGGCAGCCGATCTCCCCCCTTGATGGGGAGATGGCCGGCAGGCCAGAGGGGGTCGGTTCGACCGGGCTCGGCCTTATCTGCGCCATGAGCGGAGTTGGCGCTCCACGCGCGGCAACCCCCCTCTGTCACCTTCGGCGACATCTCCCCCTCGAGGGGGGAGATCGGCAGCCTTACTGCGTCAGCACCGTGTTCGAGGGCCGCTGGTTGAAGTCGCACTTGCCGGAGACGGTGTAGAAGAAGTCCGCATTGGAGACTGGCGCCGGCACCGGACTGCCGCCGTCTTCCCAGGCCTGGTTGCTGGACTGGTTGCAAGGGACGGCGGAGAAGATGTCGACCTTTTGCCCGGTCGGCACTTCGACGCCGTCGATATAGAGCCGGTTGGAGGTGGTCGGATCATTCGTGGTGAGATATTGCGGCTTCCCCGATGGCACATACATCTGCATGTAGAGGCCACCCATCTGGCTGACGTCGATTGACGCGCCGGCGCCGTTGGCCGGGTACATCGTATCGACACAGTAATATTTCGTGCCGCTCGCATCCTGCTTGAGGGTCACGCCGGCGGGTGGGATGTTGCCGACGGTGCACACCTGCTTCTGGGCCACCGTGGTGACGGTCTTGCCGGTTGAATCGGTCGTCAGGACGCTGGTGGTGGTGGTGCCATAGCCTTTCGGATCTCCGGTCTTGCCATAGGTGTAGTCGATCGTCATCAGCGGCTTGGCCACCGTCGCCCCTAACTGCGTGCCGTAGAGCGTCATCGTCTTGTTCCACCAGCCCGACGCCCCGGTTACCTTAAAGTTCGCCTGCACCAGCGACGGCGGCTTGCTGACCGCCGAGGCGACGGCGATCGGTACGGTGTCAATCCTGGCGATGGTCATGAAAACGGTGGGCATGGCGAAACTTGCCGTGGCCCGCGCGGTGGTGGCGGTGGCGGTGGTGCCAGCCACGAAGCTGTTCAGCGTCGCCGTTCCCTGTCCACCGTTGGCAAGGAAGGTATCCTGCAGCACCTGCTGGCGCTGCGGCAGCGTCGAGGCGGTATCCATGGTGGTGATCGACAGGATCGCGGCATCCAGCGCCTGCTGCTGATTGGACCTGATCTGTACGGCCGACGTATAATCGACGGCAAAGCCGGCGACGGTGATCAGCGGCACCGTACACAGGAAGAACAGCGGCATGATGGAGCCGCTGCGGGAGCGGGCAAACCCGCTTGCAACATTGCGCATTTCTGACCCCCGAAACACATGAGCGGCCGTGCGAATACCATGCCGCCGACAACCAAGGTCTAATGCGATCGTTTAAAATTTATGCATCCCAGGCCGTCAGGCCCGGATTTTCGATTTTTCCGGCAATGCTCACCGCTTCGTGATCGCCAGGGCAGCCCTTGCGCCGCAAGCCTTGCCGCCGATTGCCGCCCCTGCTAAAGCGCCCGGCATGAGCACGCCCCTCGACCACATCCGCAATTTCTCCATCGTCGCCCATATCGACCATGGCAAATCCACGCTTGCCGACCGCCTGATCCAGCTGACCGGCGGGCTGGAGGCGCGCGACATGAAGGAGCAGGTGCTGGACTCGATGGACATCGAGCGCGAGCGCGGCATCACCATCAAGGCGCAGACCGTGCGGCTGAAATACCGTGCCTTGAACGGCGAGGACTATATCCTCAACCTGATCGATACGCCCGGCCATGTCGATTTCGCCTATGAAGTGTCGCGGTCGCTGGCCGCCTGCGAGGGCTCGCTGCTGGTGGTCGACGCCTCCCAGGGCGTCGAGGCGCAGACGCTCGCCAATGTCTACCAGGCGATCGACAACAACCACGAGATCGTCGTGGTGCTGAACAAGGTCGACCTGCCGGCCGCCGAGCCAGAGCGCATCCGCGAGCAGGTCGAGGAGGTGATCGGCATCGACGCCTCCAACGCCGTGCTGATCTCGGCCAAGACCGGTCTTGGCATTCCCGACGTGCTGGAGGCAATCGTCCACCAGCTGCCGCCGCCGCGCGAGGGCGACGCCACCGCGCCGTTGAAGGCCATGCTGGTCGACAGCTGGTACGACGCCTATCTCGGCGTCATCGTGCTGGTGCGCATCATCGACGGCGTGCTGAAGAAGGGCCAGACCATCCGCATGATGGGCACCGGCGCCAAGTACCTGGTCGAGCGCACCGGCGTGTTCACGCCCGCCCGCGTCAATGTCGACGAGCTTGGCCCCGGCGAGTTCGGTTTCTTCACCGGCTCGATCAAGGAAGTGGCCGACACCCGCGTCGGCGACACCATCACCGAGGACAAGCGCCAGACCGCGCATGCCCTGCCCGGCTTCAAGCCGGCGCAGCCGGTGGTGTTCTGCGGCCTGTTTCCGGTCGACGCCGCCGATTTCGAGGATCTGCGCGCCGCCGTCGGCAAACTGCGCCTCAACGACGCCAGCTTCTCTTATGAAATGGAAACCTCCGCCGCGCTCGGCTTCGGCTATCGCTGCGGCTTCCTTGGCCTCTTACATCTCGAAATCATCCAGGAGCGGCTGGAGCGCGAGTTCAACCTCGACCTCATCGCCACCGCGCCCTCCGTCGTCTACCGGCTGCTCCTCAATGACGGCTCGATGAAGGAGCTGCACAACCCGGCCGACATGCCCGACGTGGTCAAGATCTCGGCCATCGAGGAGCCATGGATCCGCGCCACCATCCTGACGCCCGACGACTATCTCGGCGGCATATTGAAGCTCTGCCAGGACCGGCGCGGCATCCAGGTCGACCTCTCCTATGTCGGCAAGCGCGCCATGCTCACCTATGATCTGCCGCTCAACGAAGTCGTCTTCGACTTCTACGACCGGCTGAAGTCGATCTCCAAGGGCTACGCCTCCTTCGACTACCACTTGACCGACTATCGCGAGGGGGACCTGGTGAAGATGTCGATCCTGGTCAATGAGGAGCCGGTCGACGCGCTGTCGATGCTGGTGCACCGCACGGCGGCGGAAAAGCGCGGCCGCCAGATGGTCGAGAAGCTGAAGGAGCTGATCCCGCACCACCTGTTCAAGATCCCGATCCAGGCCGCGATCGGCGGCAAGGTCATCGCCCGCGAAACCATCTCGGCGCTGCGCAAGGACGTGACGGCAAAGTGCTACGGCGGCGATGTCTCGCGCAAACGCAAGCTGCTCGACAAGCAGAAAGAGGGCAAGAAGCGGATGCGGCAGTTTGGGAAGGTGGATATTCCGCAGGAGGCGTTTATCCAGGCGCTGAAGATGGGAGATTGAGAAGCCGGTTGGCGCTTGGTACTAGAAGTGAGAGATAGTCGGATGTCTCTCCGCGTCTAACTATTCGGCCGCTTGTGGGATAAAATCTGGATAGATTTCGTTTAGATAGTGAACTGCATCATCGTCAGTAATAGCGATATTCAACTTATCTTTCACAAATTGATGTCGGGTTATGCAATCGTGTAAAATTTGGCCCCAGGTCTTGACCCAGACTCGGCCGCGGCCTTCTTTAAAAATATGCGCGCATCCCGCTGGACGATCACTTGAGTTGACTAGAGTATCTAAATCCTCCGCCACATCTGTTCCGATCAGCCAAAACGACCACTCGACATTCGTCTTGTTATATCTGGCGTCTTTCATGATCGTATTTGCGTACCGCATCAATTGGGCGAAGTCAGTGTGACTCAGAGATTTACTAGCCCGCTTTAGCTCGACAATAAGATGATGGTCATCATCGCGGCCACTTCGTTTGTTGGTTTGACAGAGCATCAGGTCGATTCTGGCATTCTTGCCGCCGACGGGGAGCACCGGCTCAAGCATACGCGCGTCCATCTTCAGTCGCTTAAGATGCTCACGAAGCGCATTCGTAAGCGATGACTCCGATTGCCCAAGCGTGAACTCCTCGCCAAAAAGCCAAGGGTTGCGTTCCACAATTTGATGAATGTGTTGGCGTTCCTTCATAGTTGCTTTTGTATCGTCGGAACAGACGAGCGACCTCAAGCCGATCGCAGTATTCATGCGATGCCCAACGAAGGACACTGCATCCAAAATATCTGAAAGTTTTGTTTTATCCAAAAGCATAGAGAACTGCTTTTGCTTCTCTTTAGACAAGCCAAGAACCTCCGATAGGAGCTTAGAAAGTTCCTGCGGACGTTCTTCAATGGCTTCTCGCAATAGTCGAAATGACAGCGCCTTAGTGACTCTACTTTGCTCGTCGAATCCCTTAGCATGATCGTGAATTGTTACGGCACACATGTTGAATATGCGTTTGGCTTGTTTTGTAACGGGAGATGTTTCGTCGTCGTGAAAAGGATATACGGCTTCATTCTTCCACTTTTGAATTAAAGAAGATGCCTTTTCTTTCTCTCTCTTGCGAAAATAGGCAGACAGGTACTCTCTAGCTTCTCTGAGGAGCCTAGCTAGACCTTCCTCCATATCTACGTCGGCCAGGGAAGCTGCTTGAAGTTCGCTAAAATGAGAGCTCTTAAGATAAGCTCCGAAGTCAAACCCCGGGGCCCTGACCTCTGGAGCGCGTTCCGAAAAAGTGAACCCTGTTTCGTCGCAGAGGTACAGGGCTCGACCAAGAGGGGCACTCCATTCTATCACCTCGAGGCTGGCCCTAACTTCCTCCCCCCCGGAAAGAATATACGGACCTAGGTGAGCCTCACTGGAACGCAGCACTATTTTCTGTACGTCGATAGCGGTTCCATCGTAGGTCACTGAGACTGAGCGATACTTGTTCAGATAAGGTGCAAACACCCGCGAAAGTTCGTCTGTGCGAGAGGGTGTAAAAAAGTGCTCAACCCTGGGGAACACATTGTCGATGGTCACTACCGTGCCGGCGACATTTTCGCTCGACGCGATAATGTCGCTGACTAGAAATTGACCAAGGGAACCATGGCTTGCGGTAATATTATATGCCCTGAGGTCGTCTCCGTCTTTGTACGTAGTTGACCAAGTCACCATTTCTCCGAGCGAAAGTGCTCGAAAACGACCCTCCCCGTTTCGTCCTTGGAGTAGCCTTTGCTCTTCGCGAGATCGTGTAGCCTTAAGTTTCCAGGAATTACCGAGTTGAGAAAATAGATGCTGCTCGGATGCGTAAGGAATTCCAGAACCGTCATCGGAGAAGATGACACGAGTTACCGCGCCCAGAGAATTCCGCTTAATCGATATTTTTATCTGGTTCGCGTCAGCGTCAAACGCGTTCGAAACAATTTCAGCTACAGCACGAATTGGAGCTCCTGAGATGAGACGTTTCCAAAAATCCTGCTGAGCTTTGACCTCAATTGTCTCGGACATGAGCTTTTCCGTCAGTTCCCCAAGTGTCCGGATATTACCTAACGTGATCTGAAGCGCCAGAGGATCATTCTACTGGCACGCCAACAAAGTGGCCGTTGGACAGCGATTGCGTCGCGGTCGGCTTATGAATCGACACTTAGCCGCAGCCGCAACGAACGCAGCTACGCGGAGGCGAGAGTAGTCAGAATCGTTTGAGCTGCAACTGCAAAACCCGCAAACAACGCCGCAAGAGAATTTATGAGAGCCACGCGTTTGTGTCTAAACACTATGAATTTGTCTGGTCCGACTTGATATGCGACGTCCCCGTCATCTCCTCGGGTACCAAGCTCTCTGACAATCTCTGTCGAGAAATAGCTTGACGCAAACCAAAGAGCCGCGCTCACCAAGCCACATCCGAGCGCCGTCCAGGTCAGAATGGTATCCATTGTGCTCCCCGTTTATCTTTCTCGAAGAGAGAATCAGACGCGCAGCGCAGCGACAAGAAAAATACATCAAGCTGAACCAGTCCCTTCATGGTCTTCCTGCTCTGGCGTATACTCTCCGTGGCTTGGGGAGACATCACATGCGCTCCACTTCTGACACTGCCGCCGCGATCGGCCTCGCCATCGGCGGCATCTTCGGCCTTGCCGGCACCTTCGTCGCGAGCGCTCCGCTGCGCGAAACGTTCTGGGCAATCGACGGCGTGGCGCTGGTGGTGGCGACGGCGCTGCTCACGATGAAATACCAGCGGCTGGGCAATGATTGCGTGGCCGCGGGCTTCCTGACCTTCCTGGCCGGCGAAAGCCTGCTCTTGTCGGGTAATGCGGCGGGGCTCGAGGCCAGCGTGCCCTCCTATGCCGGCGGCATCTCGCTTTGGGCGGCGGCGCTGATCATGGTCAGCGTGCCCAGCACTTTCGCGCTGTGGATGCGGTTCACCGCGTTCATTGCCGCCGCGCTGTTCCTGGCCTCGGTGGGCATGGTGCAGTGGGGCACGCTCCTGCTGCCGACCTCCGCGCCGCTGCCCGCGGTAGGCTATCCCTTCCTGGTGGCGACCTTTGCTGGTTGGATCTGGACGCTGGTGAAGCCGGCGCGGTGAGACCATGTCGGCGCTGCTCAAAATCCGCAACAGCGCGTGCAGCAGCATGACGAATGTCGGCGCCGCCCCTCACCTGCCTGCCGGCATCCTCTCCCCGTAAAGGACGGGGAGGGGGGCGCTCGTCGCCGATTTCGCCAATCGCCAACGTTGAAAGGTGGAGCCGGCGTTGCGGCCAGCTATTCTCTCCCCGTCCCTATACGGGGAGAGATGTCCGGCAGGACAGTGAGGGGCGGCGCGACGTCCGGGGGGAGCACGCCCTTGCTAGCCCCTGCCCGCCGCCGGCTATCCGTTCCTGGTGGCGACCTTTGCCGGTTGGATCTGGACGCTGCTGAGGCCTGCGCGGTGAGAGCGCGTCGGCGCTGCTCAAAATCCGCAGCGCGTGCAGCAGCATGACGAATGTCGGCGCCGCCCCTCACCTGCCTGCCGGCATCCTCTCCCCGTAAAGGACGG
>NZ_VFVC01000083.1:0-10642 GCF_006441575.1 Mesorhizobium sp. B2-4-12 | reverse complement strand
ACTGGAGCCACTGGCTCGACCGGGGCAACTGGCTCGACTGGAGCCACTGGCTCGACTGGAGCCACTGGCTCGACTGGAGCAACTGGCTCGACAGGTGCCACCGGCTCGACTGGAGCCACTGGCTCGACCGGTGCGACTGGGTCGACAGGTGCAACGGGTTCGACCGGGGCAACCGGCTCGACGGGTGCCACAGGCTCGACTGGAGCAACTGGCTCGACTGGATCGACAGGCTCTACCGGTGCCACAGGCTCGACCGGGGCAACAGGCTCGACCGGTGCAACTGGCTCGCCTGGTCCGACAGGGTCGACTGGCCCGACCGGTTCGGGTGGTGGTGAGACTGGTAGTCATGGCAACAACGGCCACGGCAACGGAGAACAGCCCGCGCCGGGCAATTCCGGGGACCATAACAATGCCGACAACAGCTCACATCAGGGACAGGGCAACTCCGGCAACGGAAACGGCGGCCCCAAAGCCAATGTCACGGCCAGCACGCTGGGCCTCAAGGACACGACGCAATTCCTGCCGTCGAGCTCGGCCGGCAGTGACCCCGGCGGCCAAGCGTCGTTCCGCAACCTGATCGGGCTTGCAGCCACATCGGTGACGACAGACCTGCTCAATGTCCTCAAGACGATCAGCGGATCTGGTCAGAACCCGAACAAGCCGACAGGGGCGAGCACGGATCTCACCTCGGACCAGACCAAGCCCGGCGCCGGCTATGCCAGCAACGACCATACCGTCAAGACGACCCTGAAGGATCTCTTGAAGCCACATGAGTGAGCAGGACTGTTGAACTGACGAACGGGAATTCGTCCAAGTTTGAAAAAAGGACGCGCGGGCTTCGCTGGAAATCGGCACCCGCGCGTTCATCATCTCGAGAGAGGAAATGCCATGAGAGGCGCGCTCCCGATCAGTTCGGAGTACAGTGCGGCACTGCCGCGAACCTCGGTAGAAACGCCTCGGCCTGGGCATTCTGGATTCCTGGCGCTGCGTACCGGATGAGAAGCCCATGGTGAACGTCCCAGCAAATGCTGAGAACCAGCCGCTCCGGATCCGCGCCGGCACCGAAGTCGAGGCTGCGGCGGACCAGGCGGACGGCCAGAATGCGCCCGGCGGTCCCGCCGAGCTCGACCAGCTCGGCGCGCGCCTCAAGGCCGTACTGCGGGCCGCCCGCTATCACGGCGTCGAACTCGACCCCTCGGAATTCAGGACGGCCAACCCGGTCCCGAGCGCCGCCGATCTCTCCGAGTGGGCGCAAAACGCCGGCATGTGGTCACGCGCCATACGCATCCGCTGGGCCCACCTCTTGCGCTTCCAGGACACCGGACCGGTCGTCCTGTTGTTCAACGATGGCGGCGCGGGTCTCCTTACCGGCGCGAGTGCCGAGCGCAAAGTCGTCTTCCTCAAAAGTGCTGACGCGCCAGACGACGGCGAGGTCACCGCCGTCGACGAGCTGCGGCTGTCCCAGGTGTGGACGGGCGAGGCCGTGCTGCTGCGCCCTACACGGTCGCATGTGGCGGCGGACGCGCCTTTCACCCTGCACTGGCTGGCCGAACTGGTGCGGCTGGAAAGCCGCTCCCTGCGCGACATCGCCATTGCCTCGTTCACGCTCAGTGTCCTTACCATCTTGCCGCCGCTGATGGTCATGACGTTGGTCAACAAGGTGCTGCAGTTCAACAGCCTGTCCACTCTGGTGCTCTTGTCCGCGGTGATTGCCGTGGTTTTCGTCTACGAGACCCTGCTTGGCCATGCGCGGCGAATGATCATCAACGTCGTCGGCGCCCGTCTCGACACCAAGCTGCATCTGCACGTCTTTAGCCGGCTCCTGCGCCTGCCGCTCGACTATTTCGAGCGCCATCCGGCCGGCGAGACGATGTATCACCTCGCCCAGGTCTATCGTATCCGCGAATTCCTGACCGGAAAGCTCCTCAGCACGTTCCTGGATCTGATCACGCTGTGCGTGCTGGTGCCCGTAATGTTCTATATCAACGCCACGCTGGCCTGGATCGTGGTGGCCTGCGCGGTCGTGATCATGTTGATCATCCTTGCCTATCTCAAGCCGCTGCGCCGCAGGTACCAACGGGTGGTCGAAGCCGAGACCTGGAAGTCGGCGGCGCTTGGCGAAAGTGTCGTCGGCATCAAGACGGTGAAGGCGCTCGGCCTTGAGCCGCAGCGCAAGGCGCTCTGGGATGAACGGGTGGCTGAAGCGGGAAAGGCCCGTCTCTCCTTCGGCCAGCTCGCCAGTTGGCCGCAGACCTTGGTCACGCCGATCGAACGCGTGATGGTGCTCGGCACCATGCTGATCGGCGCCTATCTCGCCATGAACGACCGCTCCGGCTACATGGTCGGCAGCCTGTTCGCCTTCATGATGATCTCCCAGCGCGTGGCGCAGCCGCTGGTCGGCCTGGCGCGACTGGTTGAAGACTATGAGGAGGTCGGTGCGGCGATCGGCGAGGCGGCGTCGGTTCTCAACCGGCCCCTGGAGAGCAGCTCGAATTCCACCGGCCTGAGACCCAAGCTCGTCGGCGAGGTCGCGTTCAGCGACCTGACCTTCAGCTATATCGCTACAAAGACGCCCGCGCTCGACCGGGTCAGCTTCCACATCCCTGCCGGCACCATGTTCGGCATTGTCGGGCGCAGTGGGTCGGGAAAATCGACCATCGCGCGCCTCCTGCAGGGGATCAACCGTGACTACAGCGGCTTCCTCAAGCTTGACGGCGTTGACCTCAAGGAGATCAACCTGCGCCATCTTCGCCAAGGGCTCGGCGTGGTGCTCCAGGACAATTTTCTGTTCCGCGGCTCGATCCGTGACAACATCATCGCCGGGCGCCCAGGGCTGACGCTTTCGGACGCCATGCGTGCCGCTCATCTCGCCGGCGCCCAGGAATTCATCGAGCGGATGCCCAATGGTTACGACACCTACATCGAGGAAGGTTCGCCCAATCTTTCAGGCGGTCAAAAGCAGCGGCTGGCGATCGCGCGCGCCCTCATCCACGATCCGACAATCCTCATCCTCGACGAAGCGACCAGCGCGCTCGACCCCGAGAGCGAGGCAGTGGTCAGCGCCAACCTCATGCGCATCGCCAGCGGGCGCACCATGATCATCGTTTCGCACCGGCTGTCCTCGCTGACAGAATGCGACAACATCCTGGTCATGGATCAGGGTAAGGTGCTCGACGTCGCGCCGCACGCGACGCTGCTCGAGCGATGCACGCTCTATCGCCAGCTGTGGTCGCAGCAAAACCGGCACCTCGATGGCCGCCAAGGCCGTCCGGTCGCCATATCGCCGCGGTTGGTTTGACGATGCCAAGACAATCTACGCTTTCAGGTCCGGTAACCCATGAGTAGCACCTCGCTCATCGCCCTCCCCGCCCGGCGGCAGCGGATGGAAACGAGGGATCCGACAACCCCGGCCATACTGGAGTTCCAGTGGCCGTCGAGCGCCGTCACCAATGCACCCATTCCGCGCACGGCGCGCGGCATCGTTTGGATCATTGCGAGCCTCGTCATGGCGCTGATCGCCCTGGCAGGACTAATACCGGTCGATCAGGTTGTGACGGCAAGGGGGCTGGTGGTGTCAAACGCGCCCAACATCCTCGTGCAGCCGCTGGAGACGGCGATCGTGCGTTCGATCGACGTTCGTGAGGGACAGCACGTTCAGGCCGGTCAAGTGCTTGCTCGCCTCGATGCGACCTTTGCTTCAGCCGACCTGGCGGCGCTTGCGATGCAGGTTTCGACGCTTGAAGCCGAAGTGGCGCGCCTGAAGGCGGAAGCAGACGGCAAGGTCTTCAACTATGACGGTCTGGACCCAAGCTGGACCCTGCAGGCATCGATCTTTGAGCGCCGCAAGGCGGTTTACGACGCCAAGGTCGAAAACTTCGACCGCCAGCGCGACGAACTCGGTTCCGTGATCTCGCGTTCGCTGTCGGATGCCGACGGCTACCGCCAGCGGCTCGCTGTGGCGGCGTCGATCGAACAGATGCGCAAGCAGCTCGAAGCACGGCAGGTGGGCAGCCGCCTCAACACACTGCTGGCCGAAGACAATCGCGCCGAAATGTCCCGGTCGCTTGGTAATGCCGAGCAGACGGCCCAAGCCGCAAGGCTCAAGCAGCAGGCCGTGGCCGCCGAGCGCGACGGCTACATTCAGGGATGGCGAGCCGATGTCTCGCAAAGTCTCTCGGAGGCGAGTTCGCGGATATCCGACGCGCGCGAACTTCTCAACAAGGCAAAGCTGCGCAAGCAGTTGGTTGAATTGAAGAGTGAAGCCGACGCCACCGTCCAATCGGTGGCCAAGGTCTCGGTCGGTTCGGTACTGCAGTCCGGAGAGCGCTTGATCACCCTCGTACCGGCTAACGCGCCGCTCGAGATCGAGACAAACATCGTCGGCCGCAGCAGCGGCTTCGTCCATGTCGGCGACCAGGTGGTCATCAAGTTCGACACTTTCCCCTATTCGCAATACGGGCTCGCGCATGGCACCGTGCGGACGCTCAGCCCGGATTCCTTTTCTGCCCAGGAGCAAGCGCGCGATCCGAACAGCTCGCTGGCTATGCTGCCTTCCGACGCCGAGCCGTTCTATCGCGTGCGCATTTCCATCGATCAGGTCGCTCTTCACGGCGTGCCTGCCGGTTTCACCGTCAGCCCCGGAATGCCGGTGACCGCCGACGTCAAGGTCGGTCGGCGTACGGTGCTCAAGTACATTCTCGCAGTGATGCTCCCGGTCAGCCAAGAAGCGATGCGGGAGCCATAGAGTATTGGAGCAATCTGAGGTTCGGATCGATGACAATTCTGGATCGGCTGGCTGGTCTCGTCTCCCCGGCGGCAGCGTTGCGCCGGTCTATCCAGCTTTTCGACGCCGGCAAACCAGCTGAAGCCTTTCCGCTGATGGCGGTAGCGGCGCGCGCGGGAATGGTCGATGCCGAATACCGGGTCGCGCGTTGCTATCTCGAGGGATCGGGTGTGCCGCCCAGCCGTGTGGAAGGCACGCGTTGGCTGCTGCGGGCAGCCAATCACGGCAGCGTCGATGCGCAGGCGCTCCTTGCCGCTCTCTACGTCGCCGGGCTGGTCCCGGCGGAAGCCGGCGGCAAAGGCGCCGGATCGGAGCAATTGTTCAAACGGGACCGGCCAGGCGAACCGGACTTCACGGCAGCGTTCGAACTGGCCACCAAGGCGGCCGAGGCGGGCTCGGCAACCGGACAGGCGATCCTTGGCTATATCCTCACCAGCGGCCCCAAGCCGATGCGCAATGCAGATGCGGCGCATCACTGGTACGAGAAGTCAGCTTCCGCCGGCTGTGCCGAAGGATGTCTTGGCCTTGCCCTGTCGCTCGCCCGGCGTGGCAATCGCGAAAACAGGGTCCGGATTGCGGAAGAGGTAAGGCGTGCGGCCGACGCCGACCTGCCGACC
Source organism: Mesorhizobium sp. B2-4-12 (assembly GCF_006441575.1). Lineage (NCBI taxonomy): Bacteria > Pseudomonadati > Pseudomonadota > Alphaproteobacteria > Hyphomicrobiales > Phyllobacteriaceae > Mesorhizobium > Mesorhizobium sp. B2-4-12. Next base: position 5,242 of record NZ_VFVC01000083.1, on the reverse strand, counting down.
GCGACCTATCTACTTGCGGTCCTTACCGAGCACGGGCTCGGCGTGCCAAGCGACATGGCTGCAGCCGCCCAACTGTATCAGGCTGCTGCAGACAAGGGCCTGCCCTCTGCCCAGTTCCGGTTGGGACTGGCACTGATTGACGGTGCACTCGCCGGCCAAGATGTCGCTGCCGGGGAGGCATGGATGCGGCGTGCTGCCTTGGCCGGAAATGTCGAGGCAGCCTATCTCCTGGGCGATCGCTATGTGAAGACACAGCGGCCCGATTTTGCAGAAGCCGCAAACTGGTATCGGCGGGCAGCCGAAGCGGGTCACCAGGCCGCCGCCCGCGCCCTGGCCTCTCTCTACCTAACGGGGAACGGCGTGGCTGAGGATGTCGAAGAGGGAGCACGCTGGCTGCGCGCCTCCGCCAATGCCGGCAATCAGGACGCACAGATCGACCTCGCCAATCTCGTCCTCGGAGGAGCCGGCGAGCCAGACGATCGTGCAAGTGTTGCCGGTTGGTTCGAGGCCGCCGCATCATCGGGCGACCTGATTGCGGCATTCAATCTCGGGCTCTGCTTCGCCAACGGCGTTGGCGTGCGCCAGGACGAGGGACAAGCGGCGCAGTGGCTGAGGCGGGCCGCCGAAGGTGTCGGGGAGGCGCAATATATGTATGCCCGCCTCCTCCAGGATGGACGTGGCGTGGCGACGGACCCAAGGCAGGCCCGCCTCTGGTTTGCCCGGGCGGGCAAAGCCGGCGTCCTCGATGCACAGGTCGCGCTTGCCGAGATGCTGCTCAACGGGCGCGGTGGCGCCCGCGAGCCAGAGGTCGCCACGCAGTTGTTCAAGCAGGCCGCTCTCGACGGCCACGCTGGGGCGATGTTTGCGCTAGGTGCGCTGTACGGTGCTGGCCAGGCCCTGCCGGTGGACCACAAGGCGGCGCAGAAATGGTTCGCCGCCGCTGCCGGGCGTGGTCATGGCCAAGCCCAACTCATGCTCGGGCGTTACCTCGTCAATGGCCTGGCCGGGGAGTGCGACCCCGAGGCCGGCCGGGTCTGGCTCGAGCGCGCGGCTGCCTGCGGCGTCAGTGAAGCGGCCGACGAACTCGCGGAGCCCATATCTGGTTGAGCTTTGCCGATTTTGCAAAGAAACCGTCAGGCTCGTGGCGCGATCGCCCGCTGAGGTGGCTTCATGCGGACACGTCCAGAGCTTTGCAAGCCACCGGGGTGACCGCTGCGGTCATCACCTAAAGCGCTTCGCGTCGAGACGGATTTCAGGCTACGCGCCTTAGGCCGTTGGTTCTACGCAAGTCGTCTTCCCCAAAACCGAGGTCACTGTTGGGCAACGTGCATTAGCCATCAACCACGACTTCTGACCGTCTGTCATAGGCTGTCATCCACTCTTCTGCAGCACCACCAGAGGACTCGATTTCCTCCGCGGCTAGAATTCCCCGAGATCGAGCAAATGCCTCAAAGGCAAGGCGAGCCGTTTCAGCGTTTTTGTCGTCTGCAAGGGCAGACCGGAAAAGCGCAAGTGTGGCCGCATGTGTTGGGCTGCGGAACCCGACCCATTCGTCGAGAAGCTGATAGGCGTCCATGACAGATGACACCTCATGCGCAAAGCCAAGTCCCACAATTACCTGAACCGGGCGGGTGAAGCGCTTGGGCGTCATTGTTGAGCTCCGTTAACGGCGACCGGTAGTCCGAGTGCCACTAGCTAAGCACTGAGGTGGCCGGGCCAAGGACCATCTGTGGCCTCAAGGATGCATCATGGTCTAGCAAATATTCAAGTAGGCCTTATGGACTAAGACCCTCCGACGAATTCTGAAGCCGCGCGTACTTCCGGCAGCTGCCATTGATCGCGGTGCGGGCCGTTACCTTCATTGCTCTGTACAGATGGCTCCCATACCGCTTGCATACTGCCCGCAAAACGTTCGCATAAAGAACGGTCTGGCAGACAATTGACGTTCGAGGAGTACAGGTTGCATTACGGCTCCCGACCAGGTCACCAGAAGCACCTGATCATGGCGTTTGCTGTCGGCGTGGCAAGGGCCGACCGCCGGCGCGATGCTACTGCCGGTCTTTGACGTCGGCACGCACGAGCCGCCCTGCCCCAAACAGAAGCGCGAAACGGTACACTTTTGGCCGACCCGTTCTTACCCCCCGCATTTCCGGGCGGCAAAGGGCGCGCGAAAGTGCCTCGGCTCGCCTTTCGTCAATCTCAAGCATCACATTCTCGCACGTGTCTGAAGCCCCACACCCAGGGCATCTCAGGACATTCGATGGTCGTGTCTCATCGCCGACAAGAGCAAGTTTGCACCTGTTGCAGCCGACCCGCGGTGTGTTTGCGATCATGATGGTTATCCCAGCGCTCGCCAAAGGTTCACCCCTGACGCCGGATGGGAGATGCAATTGAGGGACCATTTGCGGGTGACCCATTACGGCACACCTTTGACGCTGCGAACCCCGGCAGAGCCTGCCCTGGAGCGTGAGGATGCAAGAGCCCGTCGTCCCACTTTGCAATAATCAGTTGCACCAAGCCGCCATTCTCGCCGCTTGGCCCTGTCAAAAAGTCTGGTTGTAGGCGCCGACTTCCGGACTGCGGCGCAGCACGGCATCGACGGCATCAAACATCTGGCGGCGACGCTCGGACGAGACCGGACTTTCGACGACCACGACCAGTTCCGGCTTGTTCGACGAGGCGCGCACCAGACCCCAGGTGCCGTCCTCGGCAACGACGCGCACGCCATTGACTGTGACAAGGTCGACGATCTTCTGGCCGGCAAAACTGGAGCCGTCACGCTTCATAGCCTGAAAATCGGAGACCACACGCTCGACCACGCCGTACTTCACATCGTCCGCGCAGTGCGGGGACATGGTGGGCGTGCCGAAGGTCAGCGGCAGTGCCCCGTAGAGATCGGCCATCGAACTGGCCGCGTTACGGTCCAGCATCTGACAGATGGCGATTGCCGTGACCAGTCCGTCGTCATAGCCGCGCCCGATCGGGGGGTTGAAGAAGAAGTGGCCTGATTTTTCGAAGCCGGCGACCGCGCCGAGTTCGGCAACCCGGCGCTTGATGTAGGAATGGCCGGTCTTCCAATAGTCGGTGACGGCGCCATTGGCGCGCAGCACCGCGTCGGTGTTGAACAGTCCGGTCGACTTGACGTCGACGACGAAGGTCGAACCCGGATGGAGCCGCGAAATATCCCGCGCAAGCATGACGCCGACCTTATCGGCGAAGATCTCGTTGCCTTCATTGTCGACGACACCGCAGCGGTCGCCGTCGCCATCGAAGCCCAGACCGACATCGGCGCCGGTCTTAAGCACCTTGTCTCGGATGGCATGCAGCATCTGCATGTCTTCCGGATTGGGATTGTAGTTTGGAAACGTATGATCAAGCTCGACATCAAGCGGGGCCACCTCGCAGCCAATGCGTTCCAGCGCTTCCGGTGCGAAGGCACCAGCAGTGCCGTTGCCGCAGGCGGCGACCACTTTGAGCTTTCGTGTGATGCGCTTGTCTCGGGTCAGATCGTCGAGATAGGTCTCTCGAAAGTCGGAAACGAAATCATAAGAGCCGCCGCCAACAAGGTCGAAATCGCCGGCCAGCACGATCGCCTTGAGCGCGCTCATCTCCTCGGGCCCGAATGTCAGCGGCCGCGCCGCTCCCATCTTGACGCCGGTCCAGCCATTCTCGTTGTGCGACGCGGTGACCATGGCCACCGACGGCGTATCGAGCGCGAACTGCGCGAAATAGGCCATCGGCGACAGCGCCAGACCGATATCCTTCACCCGTGCGCCGGCCGCCATCAGTCCGGAAACCAATGCCAGCTTGATGCCGAGCGAATAGGAACGGAAATCATGTCCGGTGATGATGTCGGGCCCAACGCCGAGACGGCGGATCATCGTACCGAGCCCCATACCCAACGCCTGGACGCCGATCAGGTTGAGTTCGGGCGCGACCTGGCCAAACCACCAGCGCGCGTCATATTCCCTAAAGCCGCACGCCTTGATCAGCGCAGAGGTTTCAAACGCGAAGGTGTTGGGCCGGGCTTCGGCAATGAAATCCAGAGGCACGAAAGGAAACTCCGCACGATGAAAACGACACGAATGCGCTTGTCGAGGCGGTAGCTTACCGGAACCATTCCTCAGGCCTATCTATCAGTTTGGTTGAGCCTACTCAGGCTCGACGCCTGCTGCGCCCTTAGCGGGCCGACACTGCTTTTGAAATGGCGATGGCTGTCGCCTTCCCGATAGTGCAGAAGGCGAAGTCTCGGGAAACGGTTTTGTCGGCCAATCAAACTTTTTAATATTTTGTGATCAACCGAATTTGAGTTCTCCACAACCGTCTCCGGTTGACCATCTGCGGTTGCTAGAATCTTGTGGGCGAATGCCCTAAGCAGCCGTGAGCAAGATGCAAAACCCCGCTTTGACGAGCGGTTTGTTGTTAAGCGCGGATGCAAAATGCCACTGTTTTTTTTCGATGTCCGGGACGGCAAATCCCATTTTCCCGACACCGAGGGCACCCATTACGTCGGTGCGCTTGAGGCCCGAGTAGACGCAGTCAGAATGCTGGTCGCCATGGCACAGGACGAAATTCAGGGCGAGTTGCAAAGCAAGCTTTCGGTAATTGTATCCGACGAAAGCCGTAGGCCCGTGATGGAAGCAAATATTGATTGCAATATAAAAGTCTTCTGAAAACAAAACCGGCATCAGCTTCGCACGGATGAGTTGCCCCGCAACGATATAGCCGTCGGATGCGCAGGTGAGGTCAGGCAGGCTTGTGGCGCCAGCGTGTTGCACTTGTTCGGCACAGCCTGCAGGCTGCGACCAGCTTTTGGCGGCAACCTTCCTTTCCTTGCCAGACGACCGGCGCCCCAGCCAAGGGCGTTCGAGCCCAGGGTCGACGGTTAGTCAACATCCCCGTCCATTTTGAAAATGACCGGGCCCTGACACATTGCCAGCAACCTTTGCCGTCGCAAAGCCAACTCGGCGGAACCGGAGTACACGCCGTTGGCCGCGCCGTCGCCGGACGCCGGGCTAGATCGCTCGAATGCGGCAACGCCGCGCCGAGCACTGACTCTCGTGGCGCAAACGACTGCAAGTGCAATGAAAAAGAGGATGCCTGGATCAGCGCTGCCGCCCGACACCGACATGGCAATTATGCTTGCAAGGGCAGCATTCCTGACGCTAGCCACGACGGCGTCTGTTTCTGGATCCACCCATTGCCGAACCGCCCCCAGCCCCCTAGCCAGGACACACAGCAG
>NZ_VFVC01000082.1:0-10660 GCF_006441575.1 Mesorhizobium sp. B2-4-12 | reverse complement strand
CCAGCAGACATGATGAATCAGATATTCTCGCCGATGGGAATCCCTCGCGATTCCGTCAGGTCAGATTATGCTCTAGCACCAGCAGCGCGCCGACGTTGAAGTGCAGGCCATGGCCGTCAGCCACGGCGATGATGCCTATGCCGGCGAAGGAAATGGCCGTGCCGACCCAGGCCATGCCGGAGAAACGCTCGCCCAGGAGCGCCATCGCCATGATGGCGGTGAAGATCGGGCTGACATTGATGATGAAGCCGGCCGCACCCGCGGAGACGGTCAGTTCGCCGAAATTGAGCATCGCCGTATAGAGCGCCACGAAGACGACGCCACCAAAGGTGAAGCGCCACAACTCGCCGATTCGGGGCAGCGCCGGGCGCTTGACGGCAAGGAAGATCGCCGCCGGCACGGCGGCGATGGCAAAGCGCAGCGCCCCAAGCTCCAGCGGCTGGAAGGCGGCAAGGCCGGCACGGATGGCCGGAAAAGCGGATGCCCAGCCGACCACGGTCAGCGCAACGGCGATGGCTGCGGTGCTGTCCATCCGCTGTGTCGAATTCAACGTGCCTGTCGTCGCACTCATCTCACGGTCCCGGTGCTCTTCCATTCTGAAAGCCACAAAACGCCTTTTCTCGCTTATTGACAAACGACCAAATCGAGGATCACCTGTGAGCATGGATCACAGCTCAGAGGCGATGGTGCCGCTCGAAACGCTGCGTGCCTTCGATGCGGCGGCGCGGACCGGCAGTTTTTCGGCAGCCGCCGAAAGGCTCAACATCACCCATGGCGCCGTCAGCCGGCAGATCGCCAAGCTCGAGGGCTGGCTGGGGCTGAAAGTGTTCGATCGCGGCGCGCGCGGCGTGACGCTGACGATCGAAGGCAACCGGCTGCATCTGCGGACATCGGAAGCCTTCGCCCTAATATCGAGCCATTCGGACCGCTGGACCGAGCCGCGCGGAACGGCGGTGGTGCGGCTGACCTCGATCCCCTCGGTCAGCGGGCTGTGGCTGATGCCGCGCATGGCGGCACTGGAAAACAATCCCACCAGGCTGCGCATCGTTCTCGATGTAGACGTCCGCCAGGCCGATCTTGCCGATGAAGGCATCGACCTGTCGATCCGCTGCGGCCGCGGCGGCATCCCGGGCCGCGTCTCGGTAGAACTTTTCGAGGAGCATGTCTTCCCCGTCGCCTCGCCCGAGCTGGCACGGGAGATTGGCAGCGGCGACCCCGCCCGGCTGCTCGGATTTCCGCTGATCAATGATTCCGACGCCTCCGGCTGGCGCGCCTGGTTCGCCGCGCAAGGGATGGACTATCGGCCGCGCCCGCAGGACAGGCGTTTCGAGGACTATAATCTGGTGCTCGACGCTGCCGCCTATGGGCTCGGCATCGCGCTGGCGCGTCCGCCGCTGAGCGGGCATCAGCTGATGTCGGGCCGCATCACCGCAGTCGACGAGCGCACCGCGCTCAATCCGGTGTCCTACTGGCTCGACCGGCCGATCGGGCGGCCACGTACCGCAGCGGCGGACCTTGCCCGCCGCATCGCGCAGCAGGCCGGACTGGCGCCGGAAAAGATCGAAGCGTTCATCGAGGCGGAGCGATAGGCTTGGCCGCCTTTCCCGAGCACCCGCCGATTCGCGGTTCAGCGAAGCAGCAGCAGGATGAACCCGACGATCACGGTTCCCAGCAAAGCGGCCGTTATCGAAACAAAGCCAATCTTCACCAGCAGCCGGTCAGGGTTCGGCGCCGCTCCATAGGATTGATTGGCAGGCTGTCGCCGGCTTGCCGATGCATCCAGGGCGGCGGCGTTGCGCGGGACAGGACCCTGCGGCGGGATAAGCGACAGCAGTGACAAGCTTACACCTCGGGCCGGAGTGTTGTCGTTGGCCGTTGCCGAAGACGGCGAGAAGCCTCGCTGCTGCGACTCGGCTTCAGGCGCCGCTTTCCTTGCCACGACCGTTGTCAGCGCCGCTTCGTCCCTCGCGTCGAGTTGCGCCATATAGGCTTCGACGATGCCAGCCGAAGCAATCTGCTGCGACTTGGCGGCCGCCGGCGCCGCGGGCATCGCCAACAGCGCCGGTGCCGTCCGCTGCGCGAACAGGGGGGCCACCAGAGGCTGGACCAATTCCCGGACCAACGCCGTCCTGACCGGATCGGCCTTCGCCAAAGGCACGGGTTGCGGCGTCATCGCCTCCTTGAGCAGGGAAGCCAGGCGGGCGGTAGAAATATCCATCGTGCCCCCACAAAAGCGCTTTTCCAGCATCTCGTGGCGGATCGGCATTGCCCGAGGCTTGTCGGATGCTTGACCTGGACGGCGATTTGTGGCGATGAAATCTGCATGAACCTCGGCACCACCGCATGATGAACCGTTTCGAAGGCCCGGGCGGCAAGGAAGCCCGCATCCGCTACCTCGATGGCGATTTCCAGGTCACCAGTCCCGGCTCGTTCGTGCGCTGCGCCGTGACGGGAGAAAGCATCCCCCTGGACGAGCTGAAATACTGGAGCGTCGCCAGGCAGGAGCCCTACGCCAACGCCGCCGCCTCGCTGCGCCGCGAAATCGAGGTGCATCCAGAGATGCGCAAGCGCGGCTAGGCTCTCAACCTGCGCTGCCGCCAGGCATCGAGCGTTTCCTCGATGATGCGCTCGGGCACATGGTCGAGCTCGAACACCGTGTCGATTTCCAGCACGTCGAGACGCCCGAGAAATTCCTGCGAGGCGCCGTGGCGCAGCCGGGCGGCGTCCTTGGAGGTGGTGATGAGGCCGAGGCCTTCGGCGTGCGCCGTCGCCGCCAGTTCGGCGAGTTCGTCCTCGGCGTAAAAATGATGATCCGGAAAGGGCCTGGAGAGGACCACCTCGCCGCCGGCCTGGCGCACCGTGTCGAAGAATTTGTCGGGATGACCGATGCCGGCGAAGGCGAGGAACCGCTTTCCGCCAAGGCCAGCCTTGCTGCTTGACTTCGTGTGAGCCTCGAAGATCGGGCGGCCGGCGCGGGCCGCCTGGCGCACCACCATGTCGGCCGCGGTGCCCTCCCCCATCTTCAACAGCCCGCTGGTGTAGACCAGCTGGTCGACGATCTTGGCCCGAAGCGGTCCGCCCGGAATGACGCGGCCATTGCCGATCCCATAGCGGGCATCGACCACCACCAGCGCATAGTCGATGTGGATGCGCGCGCTCTGAAAGCCATCATCCATGATCAGGAAATCGCAGCCATGTCTTTCCAGCAGCAACCGGGCGCCGGCCGCGCGGTTCGGCGTTACCGCGACGGGGGCGTGTTTGGCCAGGAGCAACGGTTCGTCGCCGACATGCTTGGCGCTGTCGTGACTGGCATCGACGACGTGCGGCTCGGCAAAGGAGCCGCCATGGCCGCGCGACAGGAAACCAGGCTTCAGATGCATGCGCTTGGCCTGTTCGGCGAGCGCGATGGCGACCGGCGTCTTGCCGGTGCCGCCGACGGTGAAATTGCCGATACACAGAACCGGCGCGTCGATCTTCTCGCGCCGGGCCCGCCGCATGCCGCGGCCGGCAACCAGTGCATAGACGGCCGACAGCGGCGATAGTGCCAGGACTTTCCAGTCCGGCTTCTCCCACCAGAATGGCGGTGCTTCGGAGGCCACGTTAACGACCGTTCGCGCCCTTCAGGCGCGACTTGATGACCAGCGGCTGGATATAGGGTTCAAGCGATTTCAGCGTGCGCGCCAGCGCGCCGCGCATCTCATCGACGGTCGCCACTCCAGCGGCCATCATCTCGTGGCGTGCGACTTCATTGGTCAGCAGGAAATTGACGGCCCCGGCCAGCATATCGCGATCGCGCACCAGCTTGGCGCCGCCGCTGTCGATCAGACGCTGGTAGGCTTCGCGAAAATTCTGCACATTGCGCCCCGCGAGAACCGCGGTGTCGAGCATGGCCGGCTCGAGAGGATTCTGGCCGCCCTCGGAGGTCAGCGAGCGGCCGACGAAGGCGATCTCGGTCAATCGGAGATAAAGCCCCATCTCGCCGATCGTATCGCCGAGAAGGATATCGATGTCGGGCCCGATGCGGTCGCCCTTGCTGCGCCGCGCGACCTTCAGGCCCATGCCTGAAATCTGCGCGGCAAGCGTGTCGGCGCGATCGGGATGGCGCGGAACGACGATCGTCAGCAGGCCTTGGTGGCGCTTGTGCAGCGTCGCGTGGACTTCCGCCGCGACCACTTCCTCGCCGTCATGGGTCGAGATCGCCGCCCAGGTCGGGCGGCCGCCGATCTGCCGCTGCAACGAGGCCAGCGCCCGTCCGTCGGCCGGCGGGGGATTGGTGTCGACCTTAAGGTTGCCCGACACCGTAACCGGCCGGGCGCCAAGCGCGCGAAAACGCTCGCCGTCGACATCGGACTGGGCAACGACATGGGCGAGATTCTCGAACAGCGCCTCGGCGATATTGGCCCGCTTCTTCCACGAGATGAACGAGCGGTCGGAAAGCCTGCCATTGACCAGCACCTGCGGAACATGGCGCGCGCCAAGCTCGAGGATGGTCATCGGCCAGATCTCGGATTCGGCGATGATCGCCAGATCCGGCCGCCAGTGATCGAGGAATCGGCTGACCGCCGGCTTCAGATCGAGCGGCACATATTGGTGGATGATGCGGTCGCCGAGCCGCTCGTCGGCAACCTGCGCCGATGTCACGGTGCCGGTCGTCAGCACGATGTTGACGCCATAATCGAGAATGCTTTCGACCAGCGGCACGACGGCTATGGTCTCGCCGACGCTGGCGGCATGGATCCAGATAACGGGCCCTTCGGGGCGCGGGCGGCCGGCGACTCCATAGCGCTCGCGGCGGCGGTTGCGGTCCTCCTTGCCGCGCGAGATGCGCCAGGCGACATAGGGCCCGATCAGCGGATAGGCGGCGGCACCCGCGAAACGGTATGCCGTCAGCATGGCACGCGCCCAGCGGCCGCTCATCGCGGACCGTCCACGAGACGGTAGGCCTCGTCTGTCGCGGCATTGAGGGCGGTGGTGATTTCCTGGCGCTTGCGCTCCATTTCGGCGTCGTCGGCGTCCGCGGCCACAAAGATCGGCGCCCCGATGGTTACCGCGGAACGGCCGAATGGCAGGTTTATGGTGGTCTTGTCCCAGCTCTTCTCCAGCACCTTGCGGCGGCTGGTGGCGATGGCGACCGGCAGGAGCGGCCGGCCCGAGAGGCGCGCCAGGAGAACAATACCAAGCCCCGCGTCGCGCGGTGTGCCGTGGGGAATGTCTGCGATCATGGCGACATTCTTGCCGGCGGTGAGCGACTTTTTGAGGGCGATCAGTGCCTTGGCCCCACCCTTGTCGAGATGCCTGGCGTTGTCACGCCCGCCCGAACCGCGCACCGCCTCGATGCCGAATTTCTCCAGCATTAGTGCGTTGAGCTCGGCATCGGCGCTGCGTGACACCATGGCGACCAGTGGTTTGCGCTTGGGATAGTAGGCCGGCGTCAAAAGATGCTGGCCATGCCACAAAGCGATGATGCCGGGTTCGAACTCGGCGTAGGCCCCTCCCGAAAACCGCGCCGACCCGGCGACCAGGGGACTGGTCAGGCGAACCAGCCGCACGAACTGCGCGAGCAGGCTGGCAATGGCATTCTTGACGAATCGCGACTGTGCGAGCGGTTCGCGGATCTTGCGCCAGAAGGCCTTGGTCGTGCGGCTGCGGCCCCTGCTCGCGGACTCGGCCTCGCCGGCTGGCTCTTTCGCCAGATCATGCTCCATCGAAATCAACCGACGACCTTGTTGTCGGGGTCCAGCAGACGGTGCAGATGAACGACGAAATAACGCATATGGGCATTGTCCACGCTGGCTTGCGCCTTGGCTTTCCACGCCGTATGCGCGGATTGATAGTCCGGATAGATGCCGACGATGTCGAGCGCCTCGATATCGCGGAACTCCGTGCCGCCAAGCTTCTTCAATTCGCCGCCGAACACCAGATGCAAAAGCTGTTTCTTTCCGTCTTCCGCGGCCATGTCGGTCCTTCACATATTGTGAGTTTGTGACAGGTCTAGACCAAAGCCGTTGACTTTGGAACCTTCGAAAATGCTTTCAGGCATCCAGCCCAGCGATGACATCGACGAGCACCGCCAGCAAATCACCGCTGCCGGCGGCAAGCGCGCCGTGGCGGGTCACCTCGCCGGCGTAGAGCGGGGCGCGGCCATGCGGGTCGAGCAACTGGCCGCCCGCCTCGCGCAGGATAAGATCGGCGGCGGCGATGTCCCAGTCATGCGCGTTCGGCTTGACGAAGGTGGCGTCGAGCGTGCCGTTGGCGATCATCGCCAGGCGGTAGGCAAGCGAAGGGCTGTAGGGCGCCCGTATCAACCGCTTCTGCCAGCCGGGCGGCACCAGGTCGATCAACTGCTTCAACCCGGATATCTCGGCCATATCCCCAAGCGTGCGCACCGCAATGCGCTTGCCGTTGCGGAACGCGCCCTGGCCGGGCAACGCCCAATAGATCTCGTTCATCGCCGGGCATTCGAGCACGCCGGCCAGCGTGCGTCCGTTTTCGACGACGGCAACGCTGACGCACCAGGTGCGCTGACCTTCCAGGAAGCCACGCGTACCGTCGATCGGGTCGACGACGAAGGTGCGGCGCGCCGAAAGCCGCACCGGATCGTCGACCGTCTCTTCCGACAGCCAGCCATAGTCCGGCCGCGCCGCCAGCAACGTGCGGCGCAGATAGGCATCCGCCGCATGATCGGCTTCGCTGACCGGCGAAGTGCCGCCCTTCATCCAGACTTGCGGGCTGTTGCCGAAGTAGCGCATGGCGATGAGGCCCGCCTCGCGGGCGGCATCGCGCAGCAGCGGCAGATCCCCGATAGCGCCAGAGAGGGCACCGGCAGTGGTCAGTTCATGCGCCGGCAAGGGTCATGCCTTCGATCAGGAGCGTTGGGGCCGCCGTGCCGAAATTGCGGTCGAGGTCATCAGCCGGCACCATGTTCAGGAACATGGTCTTCAGGTTCGAGGCGATGGTGACTTCGGCAACCGGATAGGCCAGCGCGCCATTCTCGATCCAGAAACCGGAAGCGCCGCGGCTGTATTCGCCGGTGACCATGTCGACGCCCTGCCCGAACACTTCGGTGACATAGAAACCGGTCTTGAGCGACTTGATCAGATCCTCCGGTGACCGCTCCCCCGGCTCGATGGCGAGATTGGTGGAGGATGGCGACACGGAAGAGCCGCTGCGCGATCCGCGCCCATTGGTGACGAGGCCAAGCTCCCGCGCCGCCGAGGTCGACAGGAACCAGTGGTTGAGCACGCCCTTTTCGACCATCAGAAGCTTCTTGCCCTCGACGCCTTCGCCATCGAATGGGCGCGAGGCCTGGCCACGCGGCCTGAGCGGCTCGTCGGTGACCGTGATCGCGGACGCGGCCACTTGCTTGCCCATCATGTCGCGCAGGAACGAGGTCTTGCGCGCAACGGAGGCGCCATTGATGGCGCCAGCAAGGTGGCCGGCAATGCCGCGCGCGACGCGCGGATCGAATACTACATCGACCGGGCCGGTCGCGGCCTTGCGCGCGCCGATGCGGCGCACGGCGCGTTCGCCAGCCTTGCGGCCGATGTCTTCAGGCGCATCGAGATCGGCGAAATGCTGGCGCGAGGAGAATTCATAGTCGCGCTCCATGCCGGTGCCTTCGCCGGCGATGACGCTGGCAGAACGCGAAAACCGCGAGGCGACATAATGGCCGAGAAAGCCGTGCGACGTGGCCAGCACCAGCCCGCCGAGCCCGGCACTGGCATTGCTGCCTGACGAATTGGTCACGCCCTTGACCGCAAGGGCCGCCGCTTCCGCGGCAAGGGCGGCCTCCTTCAACTGGTCGGCGGAGACTTCGGTGGCGTCGAACAGGTCGAGATCGCGAATTTGCTTCGCAAGCAGCGCCGGATCGGCAAGGCCCTGATAAGGATCCTGCGGCGACACTTTCGCCATAGCCACGGCCCGCTCTGCGAGTGAAACCGGATCGGATGCGGCGGTGGCCGAGACGCTTGCCACTCTCTGGCCGACGAAGACGCGCAGCGAGACGTCCTCGGCCTCCGATGATTCGGTGGCCTCGACCTTGCCGAGCCGAACCGACACGCCGGTGGAGCGGCCCCGCACGGCCACCGCGTCGGCGGCATCGGCGCCGGCCTTCCTGGCGGCCTCGACCAGGGCCGCGACGCGGTCGGCCAATTTTGCTGCGTCTGATATGTCGGCCATGACTGTGATCCTGCTGTTGCGGCCAAAGCCTGGCCGCTGCCCACCCATCTATTGTTCCGGTCCGGCTTGTGCAATGGCATGGGCTTCAATCAAAATGCAGGGTTCGCAGTTCCCATCTCGAACCCAGTGACGCAAAATCAGTCCGCCAGCCTGTACGGAGCATCTTCGATGACGCCTTTCCATCTCGCCTTTCCGGTCCGCGATCTCGATGAAACCCGCACTTTCTACAGCGAGGTGCTGGGCTGCGCGATCGGCCGTTCATCGGCGACCTGGATCGATTTCGACCTTTACGGCCACCAGATGTCGGCGCATCTGCGGCCGGCGCAAGCCGCCAGCGACGGCAAGGTAGACGGCATCACCGTGCCGATCCCGCATTTCGGCGCCGTGCTGTTGATGGACGACTGGCAGCGCCTGGCGACCCGGCTGGAAGCGCGCGACGACATCGACTGGCTGGAACGGCCGATGGTCCGCTTCAAGGGCGAGCCGGGCGAACAGGCGACGCTGTTCATCCGCGACCCTTCTGGCAACGCCCTGGAATTCAAGGGCTTTCGCTCGCTGGAGCAGGTTTTCGCGCACTGAGGACGAGAGGGCTCGCAGCGGGCGCTGTCGTTCAGGACGCCGCGACCGGCGTCCAGATCACATCCTCGATCTTTTGCGCGCCCGTCGCCAGCATCGCCAGCCGGTCGAAGCCGAGCGCGATGCCGCTGGCCTGCGGCATGATGGCAAGGGCGGCGAGAAAATCCTCGTCCAGCGGATAGCGCTCGCCATAGATGCGCTCTTTCTCGTCCATCTCGATGATGAAGCGACGTCGCTGCTCGGCCGCGTCAGTCAGCTCGCCAAAGCCGTTGGCGAGCTCGACGCCGCAGCAGTAGAGCTCGAAGCGCTCGGCGACGCGCGCATCCCTGGGGCTTGGCCGGGCAAGGGCCGCCTCGGCGACAGGGTATTCGCACAGGATGGTCGCCTGGCCGATGCCGAGATGGGGCTCGATTTTTTCCACCATCACGCGGCTGAACAGGTCGGCCCAGCTGTCGTCGGGCGCCGTGCGCATGCCGGCCTTGGTCAAGGCGGTGTACAGCGCGTCGCGGTCGGTGTCGCCATCGGCGGCGACCGTGGCCAGCAGATCGATGCCGGCATGGCGCATGAAGGCATCCGCCACCGTCAGGCGCTCCGGATCGGCAAACGGATCGCAATCGCGGCCACGGAAGGAAAAGCGCCTGGTCCCTGCCCTTGTCGCGGCCAGCGCCAGCAGATCAGCGCAATCACGCATCAGGCTCTCATAGGTCTCGCCCACCCGGTACCATTCGAGCATAGTGAATTCGGGATGGTGCAATGGGCCGCGCTCGCGGTTGCGGTAGACCGGACCCAGGCTGAAAATCCGGAGCTCACCAGCGGCGAGCAGCTTCTTGCAAGCGAATTCCGGCGAGGTATGGAGATAAAGCGGCGAGCGAGCGCCATCCGGCCCGACCGCTTCCGTGGCGAAAGCGGCCAGATGCGCCTCGTTGCCGGGCGAGACCTGCAGGGCCGCCGTTCCTACTTCGACGAAATCGTTGCGGGTGAACCAGTCGCGCAGGGCGGCCGTGAGGCCGTTTCGCAGCATCAGGCGGGGGCGGCGGTCGGCATGGACATGCGGCGTCCACCAGGGCGAAGCGGTGGTCATGGGCGGATTGAACGCATGCCGATTCGCCTGGGGGGCTGGCGGTTCGCGCCAAGATGCGCTAGGGCCCCATCCAGCGCCGCACAAGCCGGCAAACGCCAGTCAACTCTCGCAGGATTTAAAACCGTGGTGAAAGTCATCGCCAGTTCGCTCCGCAAAGGCAATGTCGTCGACAAGGACGGCAAGCTTTATGTGATCCTCTTTGCCGAAAACATCCACCCAGGCAAGGGCACCCCTGTGACGCAGCTCGACATGCGCCGCATCGGCGACGGTGTGAAGGTTTCCGAGCGCTACCGCACCACCGAACAGGTGGAGCGCGCCTATGTCGAGGAGCGCGAGCACACCTTCCTTTACGCCGACGGCGAAGGCTATCACTTCATGAACCCGGAAACCTACGACCAGGTGGCGGTATCGGAAGCCGTGGTCGGCGACGCGGCACCCTACCTGCAGGAAGGCATGCCGGTGCAGGTGTCTCAGTTCAACGGCATCGCGATCGCGCTGGTGCTGCCGCAGCGCGCCACCTTTGAAGTGGTCGAAACCGAGCCGACGACCAAGGGCCAGACGGCATCGTCCTCCTACAAGCCTGCCTTGCTCTCCAATGGCGTGCGCACCACCGTACCCCCGCACATCGCCCCCGGCACCCGCGTGGTGGTGATGACGGCGGACGGCTCGTATGTGGAGCGGGCGAAGGACTGAGGCCGGTGTTCGATTTAGCCGGCATTCGACGCCGGCCCGAAGCGGTCCTCGCTGCTAGAGCATCGGGCGATTAACATGCAACGTAGCCTGCCTGTTTGAGATAGTTCCAGCATTCGGTTGGATCGAACATGG
>NZ_VFVC01000081.1:0-10734 GCF_006441575.1 Mesorhizobium sp. B2-4-12 | reverse complement strand
AGTGGGGGAGATGTCCGGCAGGACAGAGGGGCGCGCTGTCCCTCCAACGTCTCCTTTGAAACGAGCATCCTCAATTCCCCTCGAACACTGGCTTTCGCTTGTCGACGAAAGCCCGATACGCCCGCTCGAAATCGTGCGTCTGCATGCAGATCGCCTGCGCCTGCGCTTCCGCTTCGATCGCCTGGTCGAGACCCATCGACCATTCCTGGTTCAACTGCGTCTTGGTGATGCCATGGGCGAAGGTTGGGCCCGAGACGATGCGGGCCGCCATGTCGAGTGCGTCGGCTTCCAGCGCGGCGGCATCGACGAGCCTGTTGTAGAACCCCCAGCGCTCGCCTTCGGCGGCCGTCATGGTGCGGCCGGTGTAGAGCAGTTCGGCGGCACGGCCTTGGCCGATGATGCGCGGCAGGATAGCGCAGGCGCCCATGTCGCAACCGGCAAGGCCGACACGGGTGAACAGGAACGCGGTCTTGGCTTCCGGCGTGGCGATGCGGATGTCGGAGCTCATGGCGATGATGGCGCCGGCGCCGACCGCCACGCCATCGACCGCCGCGATGATCGGCTTGCCGCAATTCAGCATCGCCTTGACAAAATCGCCGGTCATGCGGGTGAAGGCGAGCAGTTCCTTCATGTCCATCCTGACCAGCGGGCCGATAATGTCGTGGACGTCGCCGCCCGAGCAGAAATTGCCGCCATTGGGCAGGAACACCACGGCGTCGACGTCGTCGGCGTAGACGAGGTCGCGGAACGTGTCGCGAAATTCGGCATAGCTGTCGAAGGTCAGCGGATTCTTGCGCTCGGGACGGTCAAGCCTGACCTTCGCGATCCTGCCTTCGACCTGCCATAGGAAATGCTGCGGCTTGAGGCCTGCCATTTTGGTCATTCGCGTCCCTCCCAGTTGCTGCGGAACGAGGTCAGCATGCCTGTCAGCCGGCGTGCATCCTCTTCACTGACCTTGCCCAGCAATTCACCGATCCAACCCTCATGCGCCGCGGCGATGGTGGCGAAGGCCTTGGAGCCCTCCTCGGTCAGCCGCACCATCGAGGTGCGCCGGTCGCCATTGCGGCGGGCGCGGGTAACAAGTCCCTCCGACACGAGCCGATCGACGATGCCGGTGACATTGCCGTTGGACACCAGCAGGAAACGCGAAAGATCGCTCATCAGCATGCCTTCGGGCGCGCGATAGAGTGCCGCCATCACGTCGAAGCGGGGCAGCGTCGTATCGAACTCCTTCTTCAGCCGCTCGCGCAGCTCGGCCTCGATCGTGCGCGAGGCGCGCAGCAGCCTGATCCACAGCCGCAGCCGGTCCTTGCCGGGTCCCGATGGCGCGGGCAGGGGGCCGGCTACCATGTTTCGCCTCCTGAGATGGAAATGGTCTGTCCGGTGATCGATGCCGCCGCATCGTCGCACAACCACAACACCGAGGCGGCAATCTCCTGCGGCTGGATGAAGCGGCCTTGCGGGTTGGTCGAGACGAGGCTCGATCGTGCCTCGCCGGCCGAGCGGCCGGTCTTTTCGACAATGCGCTGGATGGACTCCTCCAACATCTCCGTTTCGACAAAGCCTGGGCAAACCGCGTTCACGGTGACGCCGGACTTCGCCGTCTCGGCGGCGAGCGCCCGCATCAAACCGACGACGCCATGCTTGGCGGCGACATAAGGCGCGACATAGGCGTAGCCTTTCAGCCCTGCCGTCGAAGCGATGAAGACGATCCGGCCCGCCTTGCGCGCGGCCATGCCGGCCAGCGCCGGTTTCACCGTCAGGAAGGCGCCGGTCAGGTTGACGTCGAGCGTTCGCTGCCAGTCGGCAAGCGTGGTGTTGTGCGCCGGCGTGCTGCCGGCCATGCCGGCATTGGCAACGACGATGTCGAAGGGCCCGCGCGCGGCTTCCGCTGTCTGGTAAAGCGATGCCATCGCCGCCGCATCGGTGACGTCGGCGGCGATGCCGAAGATGCGATCGTTTTCGCCGGCCACCTTGGCAAGTTCGGCTTCACGCCGGCCGCAGATGGTCACGTCGATGCCCGCACCCGCAAGCGCCAGCGCGATGGCCCGGCCAACGCCGGAGCCGCCACCGGTGACCAGCGCATGCTTGCCGGCGATCATGCGCCCGTCCTCGAAACATCGCGCTGCCCCTCACCCTTACCCTCTCCCCGTGAAGAACGGGGAGAGGGGGTCGCCAGCGCCGGAACTTGACCCTTCTCCCCGTTTTCCACGGGGAGAAGGTGCCGGCAGGCGGATGAGGGGCGGCGCCAACTCGGGAAGCGTGAAGCACTCATACTTTAAGCCCCGCGGCGGCATCGCGCTCGGCCAGACGATAGAGCTGGTCGCGTCCGGGCAGATAGGGATCCGGCCACTTCACGCCACGGTCGCCGAGCGTCACCGCCGCATGCAGTGTCCAGTAGGGATCGGCAAGATGCGGCCGGGCCAGCGCCACCAGGTCGGCGCGTCCGGCCATCAGGATCGAGTTGACATGGTCCGGTTCGTAGATGTTGCCGACCGCCATCGTCGCCATGCCGACCTCATTGCGGATGCGGTCGGAAAACGGCGTCTGGAACATGCGGCCGTAGACCGGCTTTGCCAACACCGAGGTCTGGCCGGCAGAGACGTCGCAGATGTCGACGCCGGCCTCGTGCAGCAGCCGCGCGATCTCGACGGCGTCGGCTGGCGTGACACCTTCGATGCCGACCCAGTCATTGGCCGAAATGCGCATCGAGATCGGCTTTTCCGCCGGCCATGCGGCGCGCACCGCATGGAAGATTTCGAGGGGATAGCGCATGCGGTTTTCCAGTGAACCGCCATATTCATCGGTGCGGCGGTTGGTGACCGGGGTGATGAAGGACGACAGGAGATAGCCATGCGCGGCGTGGATTTCGAGCATGTCGAAGCCGCAACGATGCGCCATCTCGGCGGAGGCCACGAACTGGTCGCGCACCCTGTCCATGTCGGCGCGGTCCATCGCCTTCGGCGCCTGATTCCCAGGTGACCACGCCACCGCCGAGGCCGCCATCACAGGCCAGTTGCCGGAGGTCAGCGGCACGTCGGTGCCTTCCCAGCCGACACGGGTCGAACCCTTGGCGCCGGAATGGCCGATCTGGGCGCAGATCTTCGCCTCTGTCTCGGTGTGGACGAAATCGACCAGCCGCTTCCACGCCACCTCATGCTCGGGCGCGTAGAAGCCGGGGCAGCCGGGTGTGATGCGCCCTTCGGGGCTGACGCAGGTCATCTCGATATAGACGAGGCCGGCGCCGCCCTTGGCCCGCTCGGCATAGTGGGTGAAGTGCCAGTCTGTCGGGCTGCCGTCGACGGCCCTATACTGCGCCATCGGCGAGACGACGACGCGGTTGTTGAGCCTGAGGTCGCGCAGCCTGAAGGGAGCGAACATCGGCGCGCGGCGCAGCCTGTTGGCGCCCGCGCCTGCCTGGCGCTGGAACCATTCCTCCGCGCCGCTCAGCCACTCGGCATCGCGCAGCCGCAGATTCTCGTGGCTGATGCGTTGCGAGCGGGTCAGCAGCGAATAGTTGAACTGCACCGGATCGAGGCCGAGATAGCGCTCGACCTCCTCAAACCATTCGAGCGAATTGCGCGCCGCCGACTGCAGCTTCAGCACTTCGGTGCGGCGGGCATCCTCATATTTGCGGAAAGCGGCATCGAGGTCCGGCTCGGTTTCGACATAGTCGGCCAGCGCCACCGCGCTTTCCAGCGCCAGCTTGGTGCCGGAGCCGATCGAGAAATGCGCCGATGCCGCCGCGTCGCCCATCAGCGCCAGGTTCTTGTAGGACCAGCGCTCGCACAGCACGCGCGGGAAATTGATCCAGGCCGAACCACGTATATGGTTGGCGTTGGTCATCAGCGCATGGCCGCCAAGGTGCTTTTCAAAGATGCGCTCGCAGACGGCGATGGACTCCTGCTGCGTCATCGAGCCGAAGCCGAAGGCAGCCCAGGTCGGTTCGCTGCACTCGACGATGAAGGTCGCGGTGTCGCTGTCGAACTGGTAGGCATGCGCCCATACCCAACCATGCTCGGTCTTCTCGAAGATAAAGGTGAAGGCGTCGTCGAATTTCTGGTTGGTGCCGAGCCAGACGAACTTGCATTTGCGGGTGTCGATATCGGGCTTGAAGATGTCGACGAAGGTGTTGCGTGCCTTGGAGTTCAGCCCGTCGGCGGCGACGACCAGATCATGCGTCTCCATATAGGGGCGGGGATCGCCGATATCGGTCTCGAACATCAGCTTGACGCCGAGCTCGCGAGCGCGGCGCTGCAGCAAGATCAACAGCCGCTTGCGGCCGATGCCGCAGAAACCGTGGCCTGACGAGACCGTGCGCACGCCGTCATGGATGACGGCGATATCATCCCAATAGGCGAAATGCTTCTTGATCCAGACGGCGCTGACCGGATCGTTCCTGGCGAGGTTGTCGAGCGTTTCGGCCGACAGCACCACGCCCCAGCCGAACGTATCGTCCGCGCGGTTGCGCTCGAACACGGTCACATCGTGCTCGGCATCCCGGAGCTTCATCGAAATGGCAAAGTAGAGGCCGGCTGGTCCGCCGCCGAGAACCGCAACTTTCATCCGTGCGATCTCCTCTTCGCTTTCTTGCTGGCACGAATATCGCGCTTGAGGCGAGATACTTCAAGCTTAAAATTTCATATCGAAATGATCAGACCCTGTGCGCCTCGATGCTTTCATTTCGGGGCCTTGGCCGTAGGGATGTCCAGCCAGTTCGCGTCGATTTCGGGCAGCGGAATGGCCGCAAGCAGATCGCGCGTGTAGGTTTCCCTGGGATTTTCGAACAGGGCATCGGTGGCACTGGCTTCGACGATCCTGCCTTCGCGCATGACGATCACCTGCCGGCACAGCCGCCGGATGACGGACAGGTCATGGCTGATGAAGGCGACCGTCAGGCCCATCTCCAGTGCCAATTTCTCCAGCAGGGTCAGGATCTGCTCCTGCGTCGACACGTCGAGGCCGGACACGATTTCGTCTGCCAGCACGAATTTCGGCGACAGCGCCAGCGCGCGCGCAATGCCGACGCGCTGACGCTGGCCGCCCGACAGCTCGTGACGGTAGCGGCTGGCGAAACCTTGCGGCAGACCGACCCGCTGCAGCGCCTCGGCGACGCGGCTCTTCAGATTATCGCCAAGGCCATTCTGCTTCAACGGAGCGGCGATGATGCTGGCAATGGTGTGGCGCGGGTTGAGCGAGGACATCGGATCCTGGAAGATCATCTGCAGGTTGCGGCGCAACGGTCGCAACTCCGCCTCCGGCAGATGGGTGATATCTCGGCCGTCGAAGCTGATGCTGCCGGCACCGGGCTCCAGCAGCCTGACCAGCGCCCGGCCGAGCGTCGACTTGCCGGAACCGGATTCGCCGACGATACCGGTCACCGATCCCCTGGGCAGGTCGAAATCCAGGCCTTTCAGGATCTCGGCCAAAGGCGCGCGGCCGATCAGCGGCTTGCGGGTCATGTCGGGCAGTGCCACCTTCAGCCCGCGCACGGAAAACAGCGGTTCAGCCATGCGGCTGCCTCCACACCTGGTCCGCCGCCGCGATCTCGGCGGCAAGCCCTGCCAGCACCGCCTCGTCCACCGGTTTCAGCGAAGCGAACGGGTCTGTGTAGCGCGGCGTCGCCGCCATCAGCGCACGTGTATAGGGGTGCTGCGGTGCCGCGAAGAGCGCAGCCGTCTCGGCTTCCTCGACCACTTTGCCGGCATAAAGCACCGACACCTTCTGGCTGATCTTGGCGACAACGCCGAGATCATGGGTGACGAACAGGATCGCCGTGCCGTGCTCGCGCTGCAACGCGGCGATCAGCCGCAAGATCTGCTTTTGCACAGTGACGTCGAGCGCGGTCGTCGGCTCATCGGCGACGATCAGCCGTGGCTCGGCGGCGAAGGCGGCGGCGATCAGCACGCGCTGGCGCATGCCGCCGGAAAGCTCGTGCGGATAGCTTTTCAGCACGCGTTCGGGGTCGCGGATCTGCACCTCGTCAAGCAATTGCCGGATGCGGCCGTTGGCCCTCTCGCCGCCCCAGCCGAGGATGCGCACCAGCCGGTCGGTCATCTGCGGGCCGATGCGGCGCGACGGATTGAGCGCCGTCAAAGGATCCTGAGGAATCAGGGCCGTGCGCGCGCCGATCAGCTTGCGCCGTGCCTTGGGCTGGAGCCTGCCGAGGTCTTCGCCCTCGAGCCTCATATCGCCTTCGACAATACGCACGCTCGACGGCAGGACGCCGAGCACCGCCTTGCCGATCATGGTCTTGCCGGCGCCGCTCTCGCCGACCAATGCACGCACCTCGCCGGGCTGCACGGCAAGCGACACCGAGCGCAACACGCGCTGGCCGTTCGGCAGCACCGCGCTAAGGTTGGCGATGTCGAGGCAGGCGCTCATCGCAGCACCGGATCGAACCGCGTCTTCAGCGCTTCGCCGAACTGGCTGAACGACAGCACGGTGACGATCAGCGTGATCAGCGGAAACACCAGCACCCACCAGGCCTGATGGATCGACAGCCTGCCCTCGGCGATGATGCCGCCCCAGGTCGGATCGTCGGTCGAGATCGACAAATTGACGAAGGACAGGATCGCTTCGACGATCACGGCAATGCCCATTTCCAGCGACAGCAGCGCGACGATCGACGGCAGGACGTTGGGCAGCACTTCACGCAGCATGATGCCGACGCGGCCATAGCCCGCGATGCGGGCGTTCTCGACATAATCCATGCGCGACTGGCCCATCGCCTCGGCGCGGATCACCCGGCAGAAGCGCGTCCAGTCGATGATGGCGATGGCGAGGATGACGGAACCGAGGCCTGTGCCCAGCACCGCGACCAGCAGGATGGCGAAGAGCACCGGCGGAAACGCCATCCAGACATCCACGATGCGCGAGATGACGCGGTCGGCCCAGCCACCGAAATAGCCCGCGATCAGCCCAAGCGTCGAGCCGACCAGACAGGCGGCGATCGCGGCGGCGAAGGCGACGATGAAGGCGATGCGGCCGCCGAAGATCAGCCGGGAGAGCAGGTCGCGGCCGAGGCTGTCGGTGCCCAGCCAATAGCCGGGCTCGGCGCCGTCGAGCCAGAAGGGCGGCAGCCGCTCCAGCATCAGGTCCTGCGCCAGCGGATCCTGCGGCGCGACCAATGGCGCGAAGATCGCGGCTAGCAGCGCCAGCAGCAGCCAACCGCCGGCGAGCCACAGCCTGGGGCTCAGTCTGCGTCTTGAGGCGCGTGCCTTATCCATGGCGCAGCCTCGGATTGAGCAGCGCGCACATCAAGTCGACGGCAAGGTTGATCAGCACGAAGAGCAGCGCGAAGACCAGCACGATGCCCTGGATCAGCGGCAGGTCGCGGTTGATGACGGCATCGATCGCCATGTTGCCGAGTCCCTCGTAGGAGAACAGCCGCTCAACAATGACGGTGCCGCCGATGAGGAAAGTGAATTGCACGCCGATTAAGGTCAGCGTCGGCAAAGCGGCGTTCTTCAGTGCCTCGCGCAGGATGACCTGCGTTTCCGAAAATCCCTTGACCCGTGCCAGCACGACATAGTCGAGGTCGAGCACTTCCTTCAGCGACTGTTTCAACAGTTGCGAGATGATCGCCGCCAGCGGCAGCGCCAGCGCAACCGCCGGCATCAGCATGTGTTTCAGGAGATCCCAGGTCAGGTCGAAGCGCAGCCGAAGCAGGCTCTCGAACAGGTAGAACTGGGTGACGAAGGGCAGGTCGAGCTGTGGCGACACGCGGCCGGAAATGTCGAAGATCGGCACCAGAACGCCGAACAGCAGGATCAGCACAAGGCCCCACAGGAAGTCGGGAATGGACAGCGCCGCGCCGCTGGCGATGTCGATGCCGGCCTCGACCGCCGTGCCGCGTTCGCGCGCGCCGAGGATCGCGGTCGTGCCGCCGAGCGCCACCGCCATGACAAGGGCGAGGATGGCCAACTCCAGCGTTGCCGGCAGCCGGTTGAAGACGAGACCGAGCACATCTTGCCTGAGCGAGATCGAGGTGCCGAAATCGCCCCTGACAACACCGGACAGCCAGATGAAGAACTGCTGCACGATCGTCTTGTCGAGCCCGTAGAGCGCGCGCAGCCGGGCGATGTCGGCATCGGTGGCGCCCGGCGGCAGCATCATCGCGATCGGGTCGCCGGGCGCGACACGGATCACGACGAACACGACGACGGCCACGCCGAACAGCGTGATCAGCATCGTTGCAAGACGGATCAGGAATCTTTGCAGGAGCATGTAAATCTTTGCAGGAGCCCGTGGCTCGTATTCCCGATGGAAAATGCGCGCCGTCATTGGTGACGGCGCGCGGTAATTCAGGGCTGATGTCAGGCCGGGGTCATCAGGGCCGGAAGCAGCGCGCCGGAAATATGCTGGACCACCTTGACGCCCTTGGCATGCACGATCGGCTGCGCGTACTGCATCAGCGGCAGCACATAGGCTTGCTCGGCGATGTACTTGTCGACCGCTTTCCAGCCGGCGATGCGCTTGGCCTCGTCCTTTTCGCCCCACAGCGGGTTGATCATGTCGATCAGATCCTGGCTGTCCCAAACCGAATGCGGGCTCGGGCCATACATGGCAAAGCCGGTCGACGTGGTCGGGTCGCCGATGGCGTTGCCCCAGTTGTAGAAGGCGGCCGGCGCCAGCTTGTCGGCGGCGCGCAGTTCGTAATGCTTGGCGATCTCGTAGACCTCGATCGTCGCCTCGATGCCGACCTTGCGCCACATGCCGACGATCGCCTGGATCATCTCATAGTCCTTGGGCTTGAAACCCTTGGTGGTCTGGATCGTGAACTTTACCGGCTTGTCCGGCGAATAACCGGAAGCGGCCAGCAGTTCCTTGGCCTTGTCCGGGTTGTGCTCGACCTTGATCGACGGATCGAAGGCTGCGTATTCTGGCGTTTCCAGTGTGGCGAGCGGCTGGCCGTAGCCGCGCAGCAGCCGCTTGACCAGAAGCTCCTTGTCCACCGCCATCACGGCCGCCTGGCGGACATTCTTGTCCAGCATCGCCTCGATGTCGTTGAAGAAGATCATGCCGATGTCGGAAACGTTCTTGATCGAGCCGGCGAGCCCGTCCTTGGCGATCAGCCGGTCGTATTCCTCATAGGGGATTTCGAGCGTCACCTGCGAAGAGCCGGACTCGACTTCGGCGACGCGGCTCGCCGCGTCGGTGACGAACTTGATCGTCACATTCTCGAAGGCCGGCTTTGTGCCCCAATAGTTCGGATTGGCCTTGAGCCGTAGGAAGGCGTTGCGTTCGAACTTGTCGACTACGTAAGGCCCGGTGCCGATCGGCGCCTTCTCGAAGCCTTCGGCGCCGACCTTCTCGTAATAGGCCTTCGGCATGATGTAGCCGGTGAGGAACGACATCCATTTGAAATACACCGGGTCGAACTGCACGACGTCGCCGGTGATCTTGTTGCCGTCGATCTTGAAGTTGTTGACGTTCTTCCAGACGAACTGGATCGGGTTGCCGGTCTTCTCATCGCCGGCGCGTTGCAGTGACCAGACGACGTCCTCGGGCGTGAAGGGCGAGCCGTCGTGCCATTTCACGCCCTCGCGCACCGTCATCATCACCTTGGTGCGGTCGTCGTTCCAGCCCCATTCGGTCAGCAGGCCGGGCGCGAAGGACAGGTCCGGTTTCTGCGGGATGAACTGGTCGAACACCGACTGGTAGAGGCCCTGGATCGTCGGATTGACGGCCGACGGCCCAGTGGTCGGATCCCAGGAGGGCAGGTTCACGTTGTAGGCGATGGTCAATTCGCCGGCGGCGGCTTTGGCGATGTTTGGCAGGCCGACGGCGGCCACACCGAGTGCCGCGGCACTGTATCCCAGCAATTCGCGTCTGTTGATTGTCATTATCGTTCCCCTTGTTGGTTATTGTCTTTGCGCGGCACTGTCCGTTCATTGATTCAGGCGTCGTGGGCAGCAGCGCTTGCCTCTCGCAGCCTTCGTGGAATCGTCGGTGCCTACCTCCCGCCAAGCTGTCGCGCGAGCATGAAGCCCGAGGCCGCGCCCGTGCCGGCGCCCGGCCACGTCGCGGCGCCCGTTAGATGCAGATTATTGACCGGCGTGTTCCAGCCGGCATAGCCGCGCGCCGGCCGGAACAGGAAGTTCTGCGCCAGATGATGGCTGCCGCAGACCTGGTCGCCGCCGACCAGGTTCGGGTTCTCGCGCTCGAGGTCGATGGGCGAGAACACCGCCCGGCCAAGGATCTTCTGGCGAAGTCCGGGCGCATAGGTCTCGATGATGTCGAGCACGCGGTCAGCATAGGCTTCCTTGACTTCATCCCAATGCGCGGCCGCGATCGTGGCCGAAGCATCACCCAGGATTTCGGCGGGCAGCATGCGCACCTGCACCCACAGCACATGCTTGCCCGCGGGCGCGCGCGACGGGTCGATCGCCGTCGGCTGGCCGACGCCCAGCACCGGTTCGTCCGGCAGCATGCCCGCGATCGCCTGCTGATAAGTGCGCGACATGGCGTCGAGCGAGGGCGACAGATGGACATAGGCAAACTGCCGAAGCTCCGCCCCGGCGCGCCAGTCGGGCAGGTCGTCGAGCGCCAGATGGATCATCATCGTGCCCGGCGCATGGCGGAACTTTTTCATCGCCGTATCGAAGCCGGCGTCCCCCGAACCGCCGGACAGCAACTTACCCGTCAGTGCCCTGGGCGCAACGCCCGCGATGACCGCCCTGGTCGCCGTATGGCTCTTACCGGAGGCCAGCCGCACGCCGGTGGTGCGGC
>NZ_VFVC01000080.1:0-11339 GCF_006441575.1 Mesorhizobium sp. B2-4-12 | reverse complement strand
GCTTCACCGCCGAGCAATGCACAAACTACTTCAGCGCCGCAGGTTACGAGCCAGAGTGATCAGATTCTGCTCTAGACATTCGATCTGTTCGGTACGGATATAACTGTCAGCAACGGGAAATCTATTACACGATGGTGTCGATGATACTTTCGAATGAGTCGATGAAACCGATGCAATGGAGCCTGATCACTAGCCCTTGTCTTTTCGATTTGCGTGGCAGCAAATGACCCGATCCGCCTGCCATGGCACATCGGAGGTCAATCCCGAGATCGACACTGCCGGCCATAGCCCGGAGGCGCAGATGCAAGCCTCCAAGCCGGGCGGAAGAATGGGATCGCTCGAAGTTCTTCTGGTCGTCGTTGCCGGCGATCGGACCAGATGGCGTGCAGAGACTTTCTGCCTGTAGGTGGTCAGGCCGGGAGCTTGAGAGCGCTGCTGTCGATCGGCATCTTTCGGAGGCGTTTTCCCGTGGCGGCAAAGATTGCGTTGGCCACGGCTGGGACGATCGCCGAGGTTCCGGTCTCGCCCATCCCGCCTGGCGCTTCGGTGCTGGGGATGATGTGAACTTCGACGGTCGGAGCTTCGTCTATGCGAAGAATTTCATATGTATCGAAGTTAGACTGTTCGACCCGGCCATTCTTCAGGGTTATCTCGCCATGAAATGCCGCCGTGATGCCAAACATGACTGCGCTCTGAATCTGTGCCTCGACCGTGTTGGGATTAACGACCATCCCGCAATCGACTGCGCAGACCACGCGCCTGACGCGAACCTTGCCGTCTTTCGAGACTTCGACCTCGGCAATCTGTGCGAGATAGCTGGCGAATGCATGCTGGACCGATGCGCCGCGACCGACACGTTCGGGTAGCTTCTCGCCCCAGCCGGCTTTTTCAGCAGCCAATTGCAGCACGGCCTTCGCGCGAGGCGTTTTGTCGAGAAGGGATAGCCGGTAAGCCACCGGGTCCTGCTTCGCGGCTGCGGCAAGCTCGTCCATGAAGCTCTCGGTCACGAACACATTGTGGGACGGTCCGACACTGCGCCAAAACGCGGTCTGAATGCCTGGCGGCTCCACCCGAACATATTCGACGTGCAAATTGGGTAGATCATAGACAAGATCTATCGCGCCCTCGGTGGTGTCGGAATCGAGCCCGTTCTTGAACACGGGAGGCGCCCATCTCGCGATCACCGAGGAACCAGCAAAACGGTTGCTCCAGGCGACCGGCATTCCTGCCTTGTCGAGACCGGCAGACAGCCGGTCGACGAACATTGGACGGTACATGTCGTGCTGAATGTCTTCCTCACGCGTCCATATGACCTTGATCGGTCCATCGACCTGTTTAGCGATCTCGACGGCACGAGCGACACCATCGACTTCGAGCCTACGACCGAAACCGCCGCCGATCAGGTGATTGTGTACGACGACCCGATCAAGCGGCAGACCCGCCACCTTCGCGGCGACAGCCTGAACGCGTCCTAGAACCTGGCTGCCCACCCAGATTTCGCAGCCATCCTTGTGCAGATGGACAGTGCAATTCATCGGCTCCATTGTCGCATGCGCGAGGAACGGTACCTGGTAGCCTGCTTCAACTTTGACGAGAGCGCCCGCCATCGCCGCATCGACGTCACCGACCGTCTGCGCAACGGTGCCCGGACCCAGTATCGCCTGCTCCAGCGCAGCGGCGACTGCTTCCGTGGTCAGGGCGGCGTTGGGTCCATCATCCCATTCGATCACCAGCGCATCGAGGCCCTTTTTCGCGGCACCCATGTGATCCGCCACAACGGCAACGGCATCCGCGAGCCGAACGATCTGTCGCACCCCGCTGACCGCCTTTGCCGCGGTATCGTTCACGCTCCTCACACGGCCGCCGAATACAGGCGATTGCGATAGCGTTACGATCTTCACGCCCGGCGGGCGGGCGTCGATGCCGAAGACCGCGGTTCCATTCACTTTGGCCGGCAGGTCAAGACGTTTGGCCGGTGTGCCGATGAGCTTGAACTCGTGCGGCAGCTTCAATGCAACGTTTTCTGGAATTGGCATTCGCGCCGCGTCGGTGCCGAGTTCGCCGAAGCCGAGACGTCGCCCTGTCGCGGCATGGATCACTTCACCACGCTCGGCATGGCAAGTCGCGGGATCGACATTCCAGCGCGTTGCCGCCGCCGAGATTAGCATTTGACGCGCGGCCGCGCCGGCCTGGCGAAGCGGCTTCCAGGCTCCTCGGATCGCATTCGAATTGCCGGTCGCCTGAACCCCGATGAGCGGGTTGGCGTAGAGCTTCTCATTGGGCGGCGCATGTTCCAGCCTCACCTGCCCCAATTCGACCTCCAGCTCTTCGGCGATGAGCATCGGAATCGACGTGTAGGTTCCCTGCCCCATTTCGACATAGGGCATCGTCAGCACGATCTGCCCATCGCTGCCGACGCGGATGAAGGCATTGGGGATGAACGTGCCGGCGTCGGCTGCCTCGGCCTCGCCGTTTGCCATTGGCAGGCCAAGACCGAGAACCAGGCCGCCTCCCGCAGCCGCGGCTACTTGCAAAAAGCCCCGCCGCGAGATGCCGTTTACCCTTGGTTGATGCCGAGGGGTAACTTGAGCTTCACCGTGACTGATCATGACTACCCTCCCCTCAACCTGCGGCGGCCTGTTTGATCGCATCGCGGATGCGAACATAAGTCCCACAGCGGCAGATGTTTCCTGACATCGCGTCATCGATGTCGCTGTCTGTCGGATGGGGGTTGCTGGCAAGCAACGCCGCCGCGGACATGATCTGTCCCGACTGGCAGTAACCGCACTGTGGCACTTCGAGGTCGAGCCAGGCCTGCTGTATCTTGGCGCCTGTCGCCGTCTTACCGACCGCTTCGATTGTCGTGATCGACGATTCGCCGATGCTGTCGATTGTGGTGATGCATGAGCGGAGTGGCTCGCCGTCGACATGCACGGTGCACGCACCACACAGCGCCTTGCCGCATCCGAATTTCGTGCCTGTCATTCCGAGCACGTCACGCAACACCCAAAGAAGCGGCGTGTCGTCATCGACATCGACGTTGTGCGTCTCACCGTTGACTTTGATGGCGAAGGGCATGGCTTCCTCCCTGGACCCTATAGTGGCGAGAGCGGCTCGCGCGTTGATGCGAGGATGCAGGAGCAGCACGCATGGATCGATTGTACGATGGTGTCGGCGATACCTTGGTATTGGGCGGTGTTTGTCAGCATGTCCGACCGCAGGAGGCTCCTAGGCCATCGTGTGAGCCACCCGCTTGGGCGCGGAAGAGACCTTCTAGTGCCCGATGTCGAGCTTGGCGGCGATATTGACAAGGTCGGCAAGGGAGTTGGCGTCCATCTTGCGCATGACCCGGCCCCGGTGCGCCTTTACGGTGATCTCGCTGATCCCGAGTTCGAAGGCGACCTGCTTGTTCAAAAGGCCAGTGACCACAAGCGCCATAACCTCCTGCTCACGGCGGCTGAGAGAGGCGTAATGGTCGCGCAGCGACTGCATCTCGGCACTGGCGGCAAGTGCAATTCGACTGCGGTCGATTGCCTGCTCGATTGCAGCCAACAGAACATCGTCAGAGAAGGGCTTTGTCAGAAACTCCACCGCTCCGGCTTTCATCGCCCGCACAGTCATCGGCACGTCACCATAGCCGGTGAGAAAGATAATCGGCATGTCCGCGCGCTCAACGGAAACCATTTTCTGCAAATCGAAACCATTGAGATCGGGAAGGTTTACGTCCAGGACCAGGCAATTCGGGACTGTCACCCGTGGGTGAGCGAGGAATTGCCGTGCGGACCCGAAAATTTCCGGCTGCCAGCCTGCCGAGCGGACTACCAGTTCCAGGGATTCGCGAACAGAAATGTCGTCGTCGACGATAAACACAATAGGCGTCTCTCCTGGCATGGATGCTGTTCCCCCTTCGTTTCGTGCGGTCTCCGAATGCATCGCAGCCATCCTCCAGTGATTGACCCTAGCGTAATGCCAAGTTCAGCGCGTGCTTAAGCTCTATATCGCTGAAAGGCTTGAACAGGCATTCCACCGCGCCCAGTCTTATAAGACGTTGGCGCACTGCATCATCTCTCTGGGCAGTGATGAAAACAATGGGAATGGATCGGCCGAGGCGCACCAGTTCCCGCAGCAATTCTGGGCCTGTCATGCCAGGCATACCGACGTCAAGGAGAAGGCAGCCGGCGGTTCCAATACCATCCGAGGCCAAAAACTCTTCCGCCGAAGAGAAAACTTTAGCGCCATAACCAAGCTCCTTGACAAGATCCGGCAAAGACTCGCGTATAGACTCGTCGTCATCGACAACGCACACAACCGGACGCCTAGCGTTCATGAATCTCCACCATTTTTTTGGTCCTGCTGACGAGGGCGCCCGTGGCGTCAGCGTCATCGGTCGTGATTTTGTTCTGGAAGGCCTCGCAAACAGCGAAACTGACCGCTCGGGCTATTCTTCGGTCGTGCGAAGTCGATGGCCCTGCTGACTGCTTCAAAGTGCCCTGCCCTTCAGTGCGACGGCGTCGGAATGGTTTAGGCTGCGGTTTGAAATCAAACTGACGGCCAAGACCCTGCGACCGTTCAATGGCTTCTCCAAGCATCAGACACACGGTGCCGGACCGGGCTGCAAGAGCGTAAGACGGACTGGCAAAAAACAGCGCGAGCAAGTCATGGCGCTGTCGGGCTCGCGGCCACCGAATTCGATCGCCATTGCCGTCCTCATCAGCTGCATGTGCGCCTGTGACAGTGCGCTGCTGCTCTGTCCGCGTCTATAGTCCCTTGGTGTCGGTTCTGGTTCTTTGCATGGTCGGCCAATCTGAACAGACACGAAGACGTCACGGATACCTTCCTGCAATGGATTTGCGGCGGCTCTTGGTCGATCTGTCTGCGCAGCCTTCCCAATCCCGATTTGAGCGCCCTGGCGACCAGCATCGGTCACGCAGCTGCTCTTCACCGAGAATCCAACTTGGCGGCAGGGGGGCGCGCATTGAGCGTGGTAAGATCAATTCAAAGGTACTGCATACACCTAAGTGTAATTGAATCCGTTCGCCGAACCTCAAACTATGTGGGTAGCCAAACCGTTCATCCAAAAAGGGAAGTCATGTCGGCAATCTCGTTATCACTAATGCGGGGCGAATTTGTCATGGCGCTTGCTGCGGGGCTGGTCCTGCTGCCGGCGATTGCCCGCGCCCAGGACGTCGAGGCGGGCAAAACTGTCTTCAAGAGATGCAGTGCCTGTCACAATGCGGAATCTGACAGCAACAGGATCGGCCCGACCCTCAAGGGGGTCGTCGGCCGGAACGCAGGTAGTCTGCCCGGCTTCAGTTTTTCCCAAAAGATGAAGGAAGCCGGAGCGAATGGGCTGGTTTGGAACGAGGCTGCGCTGGCCGAATTTCTGGCAAGCCCAAAGACCAAAGTCCCCGGCAACAGCATGACTTTCGCCGGGCTCAGAAATTCCGATGATGTAAAAAATGTAATCGCCTATCTGAAGAGCACGTCCCAATAACGGCTTGACGCGCGGGCCGACAAACTGATCCCCGTATGAAAAGCGGCCGGAACTCCCGGCGGATCGAATGTAACCATCGCGGGTAAATCATGCAGGAGCAGCTCTATCTTGATGACTTGGCCGTAGGCCGTCGGTTTGCCACCGGCACGCATCTCATCGATTCATCCCAGATCAAGCGGTTCGCCGCCGAATACGATCCGCAGCCGTTTCATCTCGATGAGGAGGCCGCGAACAACACCTTCTTCCATGGCCTCGCCGCCAGCGGCTGGCAAGTAGTTGCCATAACGATGCGGCTTATCGTCAGCAGCGGGCTTCCGATAGCAGGTGGCAACATCGGGGCGGGAGCTGAGATATCCTGGCCCAGGCCCACCCGACCGGGCGACGTTCTGCGGGCGACCGGGGAAATTGTCGACGTCCAGCCTTCGCGGTCAAAGCCCGACCGCGGCATGCTCACCTTGAAAATCGAGACGTTCAACCAGAAGGATGAGGTCGTTCAGGTAATGATTGTCAGGCAACTCGTCTTCCGGCGGCCGCCACAACCGGGCTAGGTATGGGTCCGCTGACGTCCACGACCGTCTCGGCTAACGTCCTGTGGTAGGTGTACACGATTCCACCCTTGGAGTGCGATGATGCGTTATATATCGGTCGACGTTGGATGCACGCGCGGGAACCTCCACGCGCCGGCGATTATCCCAGGTCGATCAGCCACGGTATTCAACGGGCTGGTGTCGCTTCCGAGACCTATTTTGCCGGCTTGGACAGCGTGAGCAATTGCGGACCTCGGCGCGCACATTGATCGATACGGCCTAATCTTCCCAGCCAAGATTCCGAGGGACGAAGAGACGCAAAGGATCGCGCAAATTCGTTGCTCTCGAGAGAGAGAGAGAGAGAGAGAGAGAGAGAGAGAGGCATATGGGGCGACCGGCAAAGCAACGGACGACTGGCATTTCCCCGGCAACGCGATACGATTTCTCCTGAGTGGCCTGGCTCCATCCGTGGCCGCCGGAGTTCGCGATATGGTGTCCGATCCACCCAGTGGCGCGCGTGCGGGTATCGGCTCTCAGGCCGTCTGGGAGGACGGCGAACGCGTTTTCCGCCGTGGCTGGCGACCGGATGAGAGCGGAAGGCAGCACGCTGTGCTGTTTGTGCAGCCCGCAACCGACCACCCTTCCCGTTCAAGCCTTGATCGTCTCGCCCATGAATACGAACTCAAGGATCAGCTCGACGAGACGTGGGCAGCGCGGCCATTGGACCTTGTGCACGGCGCCGGCCGCGTCGTGCTGGTACTCGAAGATGCAGGTGGCGAGCCACTCGACACGCTGCTTGGCGTCCCCATGGAGATGGGACATTTCCTGGGCCTCGCCATCGCAATCGCGACGGCGATTGGCAAGCTCCATCAGCGCAGTCTCGTCCACAAGGACATCAAGCCAGCCAATATTCTGGTCAACGCGCCGAGCAACGAGGTGCGGCTGACCGGGTTCGGCATCGCCTCTCGCCTATCGCGCGAGCGGCAGCCGCCTCACCCTCCGGAGACCATCGCCGGCACGCTCGCCTTTATGGCGCCAGAGCAGACGGGACGGATGAACCGGTCAATCGACTCCCGCAGCGACCTCTACGCACTCGGCGTCACGTTCTACCAAATGCT
Source organism: Mesorhizobium sp. B2-4-12 (assembly GCF_006441575.1). Lineage (NCBI taxonomy): Bacteria > Pseudomonadati > Pseudomonadota > Alphaproteobacteria > Hyphomicrobiales > Phyllobacteriaceae > Mesorhizobium > Mesorhizobium sp. B2-4-12. The sequence continues at coordinate 4,200 of NZ_VFVC01000080.1, read as the reverse complement.
CACCGGCGTTTTGCCGTTTGCCGCTTCGGATCCTATGGAATGGGTCCACTGTCATCTGGCCAGGCGGCCGATGGCACCTACCGAACGGCTCAAAGAAATTCCAGGCGTCGTCTCGGCGATCGTCATGAAGCTGCTCGCGAAAAGGGCGGAAGACCGCTATCACACGGCCACCGGCCTCGAACGCGATCTTCGCCGCTGCCAGAGGGAATGGCAGGCACAGCGCCGGGCTAACGACTTTTCGCTTGGCGAACACGACACGCCCGACCGGCTGCTGATTCCAGAAAAACTCTACGGGCGGCGGCGCGAAGTGGAGACCCTGCTCGCTTCCTTTGATCGCGTCGTCAAAGGCGGCCCGCTGGAATTGGTCCTTGTGTCGGGCTATTCCGGTATCGGCAAGTCTTCAGTCGTCAATGAATTGCAGCCGGTGCTGGTACCACCACGCGGCCTTTTCGCTTCCGGCAAATTCGATCAGTACAACCGCAACATTCCTTACGCGACGTTGGCACAGGCCTTTCAAAGCCTCCTCCGGCCGCTGCTTGGCAAAAGCGAGGCCGACCTCGCGTCCTGGCGCGAGGCATTGCGGGCGGCACTCGGACCGAATGCAGGACTGATTGTCGATCTCGTCCCTGAAGTGAAGCTCATCATCGGAGAGCCACCACCGATCCCTGAGCTTCCGCCACAGGAAACGCAACGGCGTTTCCAGCTGGTGTTCCAACGATTCATCGAACTCTTCGCTCGGCCCGAGCATCCGTTGGCGCTTTTCCTGGATGACCTGCAATGGCTCGACGCGGCAACGCTCGATCTGTTGGAAGACCTGTTAAGTCGTGACCTGCGCAATCTCTTGCTTATTGGCGCCTACCGCGACAATGAAGTCACGGCATCACATCCTCTCATGGCTAAACTGGAGGCTATTCGGGCAACCGGCCGTGTTCAAAGCATCAGGCTCAATCCGCTGACGGTCGAAGATTTGGGAAGGCTTGTCGCCGACTCGCTTCATTGCACTGCGGAGCACGCCACCCCGCTCGCACAGCTGGTGCATGCGAAAACCGATGGCAATCCATTCTTCGTGATCCAATTCCTTCAGGCGCTGGCCGAGGAGGATCTTTTAGTCTTCGAACACGTGCAGGGGCGATGGTCCTGGAATCTCGCTGGCATCCACGCCAAACAATACACGGACAACGTTGTCGAGTTCCTGGCGCCACAGCTGACGCGACTACCGCTCGATACGCAGACCGCTTTGCGCCAGCTCGCTTGCCTGGGCAACACTGCTGATCTCGCAACGCTCTCGCTGGTTCTGCAGATGCCAGAGGAACAGGTGCATGCGACTCTGTGGGAGGGCCTGGGACAACAATTGATCGACCGTCTGGATCGTACCTACAAGTTCGTGCACGACCGTGTGCAGGAAGCCGCTTACGCATTGATCCCCGAGGAGCCGCGCTCCTTGGCGCATTTGCGAATAGGGCGACTGCTCGCGGCGCATATCCCCCCAGAACGGCAAGATGACGAAATCTTCACCATCGTCAGCCAGTTCGATCGAGCCGGGACATTGATCACTGATGAGGAGGAACGCGAGCAGGTCGCCGCATTCAACCTGATCGCGGGCAAGCGGGCCAAGGCGGCAAGCGCCGCCAGCGATGCGTTGCGGTATCTCGCGACCGGCCGGTCCTTGCTCGGGAACGACGGATGGACACGACAGTACAGGCTCGTCTTCGACCTTGAGCTTCATCTTGCGGAGTGCGAGTATCTTATCGGTCGGCTGGCGGACGCGGAGCAACGCCTCACAGCGCTGTCGAGGAAGGCGCAAAATGCCACCGACTCTGGCGCCGTCGTCCATCTGCAGGTCAATCTCTACATGGTGCTGGACCGAAGCGACGATGCCGTCGTCATCGGCCTTGCATATCTGAGGCAGCATCAACCTCGATGGTCGCTGCATCCGACATCCGAAGGGGTCAGGCAGGAGTGCAGTCGATTATGGCGGCGGATCGAAGCCCGCTCGATCGAGGCGTTGCTCGATCTGCCATTGATGAGCGATCCAGAGCAGCGGGCGACAATGAATGTGCTCACCGCGCTGATTGGGGCGGCGCAGTTCACTGACTTGAATCTCTTCCATCTCATCATCATTCGGATGGTGGCCCTCAGCCTTGAACACGGCAACATCGAAGGTTCGTGCCTCGCCTACGCTGTGCTTGGCAGCGTGCCAAGTTTCTATCCGGACCAATCCCAGGCCGGCTTTCGCGTCGGCAAAATGGCGCTGGATCTTGTCGAGAGACACGGGTTCGACCGTATCAGAGGCATGGCCTACTATGGATTTACCCTGTTCACGGCACACTGGACGCAGCCCCTGGCCACCTGCCAAGGATTGTTCCGACGCGCCTTCGAAGCCGCTCGCGATGTCGGGGATCTCACGATCGCGTCCTTCGCCCGCGTCGACTTGGTCACCAATCTTCTGGCAACTGGAGAGGCGCTTGACGCCGTAGAGCGAGAGGCAAAAAGCGCGCTCGCTTTCGTGCAAAGTGTAGGGTTCGGACTGATTGGCGATGTCATCGTGACGCAGCTTGGTCTTATTCGGACGCTGCGCGGACAAACCCCCAACCTAGGCTCGTTCGATGACGAGGAATTTCGCGAGAGCGACTTCGAGCAACATCTGGAAGGCGACGCCCGCCTGGCCATCGCGGCATCGCGGTACTGGATTCGAAAGCTGCAAGCCAAAGTCCATGCCGGCGACTACGCCGCCGCGGTGGAAGCTGCCTCGAAGTCAGCATCGCTGTTGTGGACGCTGCCAGCTCAACAGGAGCTGCCCGAATATCATTTCTATGCGGCTCTTGCTTGGGCAGGGCATTGTGACTCCACCGCAGCCGAGGAGCGGCACCAAGCATTGCAGGAGTTGAGAGCCCACAAGGGGCAAATCGCCGTATGGTCACAGAACGGGCCTGAGAATTTCGCTAATCGGGCAGCGCTGCTCGGCGCCGAATTGGCTCGACTCGAAGGACGAGAAGACGAAGCGATGCGACTTTACGAGCAAGCGGTACGCTTGGCACGGGAGCAAAGCTTTATTCACACGGAAGCGCTGGCCAACGAACTGGCCGCGCGATTCTGGGCTGCCCGCGGCTTCGAAACCGTTGCGCACGCGTATCTACGAGATGCCCGTTACGGCTATCTCCGCTGGGGCGCGGATGGAAAAGTGAGGCAACTCGAGCGGTTGTACCCTGATCTCAAGCATGAGCAGCCGACCCCCGCCCCTACGTCTACGATCACCGCACCCGTCGAGCATCTCGATCTCGCGACGGTCATCGAAGTCTCTCAGGCAATCTCGAGCGAGATGATCTTGGAAAAGCTGGTCGACAGGCTCATGCGCTTGGCTGTCGAGCACGCCGGCGCTGAGCGGGGCCTCCTGATTTCCCCCAACGGCGAGGAACTGCAGATCGATGCGGAAGCCACGGCGTACGGGAAGGACCTGGCCGTCCATGTAGGGCAACACCGTGCAAGCAACGCCGCCGCGCTACCAGAGTCACTTGTTCGCTACGCGATGCGCACACGGGATACGGTGATTCTCGACGATGCCTCGTCCCAGCACCCGTTTTCAGCCGATACCTACATCGTTCAGCATCGCGCCCGCTCGATTCTCGGTCTCCCATTGATCAATCAGGGAAAATCCATTGGCATTCTCTACCTGGAAAACACTCTGATGCCACACGTCTTCACGCCCGACCGCGTCACGGTGTTGAAGGTGCTTGCATCGCAAGCTGCTATAGCGCTCGAGAATTCGCGGCTTTATCGCGACCTTGCGGAAAGCGAGCGAAGTTTGCGCTCGGCAATTGACGGAATACCTGGTCTGGTCGCTATCCTGGCTCCGAACGGCGAGGTCGAAGCCGTCAATCTCCAAATCATCGAGTATTGTGGTCGATCCCTAGAGGAGTTGAGGAACTGGGGCACAGACGGAACCGTCCACCACGAAGACCTTCCCCGACTCGCTGAAATTTTCACGAGATCGATGGCCGCCGGGGTGCCCTACCAAATCGAACAACGTCTGCGCCGGTTTGACGGCGAATATCGGTGGTTTGAAAATCGCGGTATCCCTATTCGCGACGATGCCGGGCGTATTGCCCGTTGGTACATCTTGCTGACCGACATCGAGGATCGCACGCAAGCGCTGGCGCGATTGCAGCAGATGCAATCGGATTTCGCCCGCATGAACCGCGT